>CANGSD010000064.1 GCA_947455875.1 Comamonadaceae bacterium | reverse complement strand
GCAAGATCATGTAGAGATCTTTCAGGCCGATCTCGCGGTAGATCACGGTGCCGACCAAGAGGGCATAGAACACCGACACCGCAGCCGCCTCGGTGGGCGTGAAGATGCCGCCATAGATGCCACCCAGAATCACCACCGGCATCATGAGCGCCCAGCCCGCCTGCCAGGTGGCCTTGCCCACGGGCAGTCGGCCTTCGCCGTCGTTCTTGCCCCAGCCTTTCCACTTGCAATAGAGCCAGACGAACAGCATCAGCGAGCCGCCGATGAACAGGCCCGGGCCGAAGCCGGCGATGAACAGTTCGCCGATCGAGACCTCGGCGCTGACGCCATAAAGAATCATGGGAATCGACGGCGGGATGATCACGCCCAGTTCTGCGCTGGTGGCCTGCAAGGCCGCGGCGTAGGGGGTGGGATAGCCGTAGCGGATCAAGGCGGGAATCAGAATCGCGCCGATGGCAAAGGTGGTCGCCACCGACGAGCCCGAGACCGCAGCAAAGATCATGCAGGTTAGCACCACGGTCATGGGCAGGCCACCCTGCACACCGCCGACGATGCTGCGACCGAATTCGACCAGGCGGCGCGAGATGCCCCCGGTTTCCATGAGGTTGCCCGCGAGGATGAAGAAAGGAATCGCCGCGAGCGGGAATTTATTGATGGAACTGAAGATCTCCTTGACGGAAATCAGCATATTCACATTGCCCAGGTGAATACCCAGGACGGCGGACAGGCCGATCGAGACGGCCACCGAGACGGTGAGCGCAAAGCACACCATCATGGTCACAAGCATGGTCAGGCTCATTGCTGGGTCTCCAGTTCATTGCGTCGGGGATCGATCAGGAAGCCCAAGATCGAGAACACGCAAAACACACCGCCCACCGGCATGGCCAGGTAGGCCCAGAACATGGAGACATCCTCCAAGCCGATCATGGACTGCACCTTGCCTCGTTGGGCATAGGCCCAGCCCCACCAGATGATCACGGCCACCAGGGTGAGGGAGGCCACGCTGACGGCCCAGTCGAGAAAGCGCTTCATCCCGGGCGAGCCCCAGCGATACAGCACGTCGACGCTGATCATGGCGCCTTCGCGGAAGGCGGCGGGGATGCCCAGAAAGACCATCCAGATCAGGCTGAATCGAATCAGAACCTCGGTCCACTCCGCGGGCGATTCCAGAATGAAGCGGGTGATGATCTGGAACAGGCCCAGCGCACTGGCGATCGCCATCATCGCGCAGGCCACCACCATCGCCAGCTGCGTGGTGGTCCGCTCAAATCGTAGGAAGGTTTTTTTCATGGGTCGGCTGCCCTGGGGGCGTCCACACGCGAAAGCAAAGAAAGGCCGCCGGCGGTGCCGACGGCCTTTCACACGGGGTATCAGCGGAAGTTGCGGATACGGTCGATGTTGGCCTTGCCGAACTGCTTCTCGAATTCGGCGTTCACCGGCTCGAGCTGCTTGATGAAGCGGCCCTTGTCGACGTTCTCGACCACCTGCATGCCCTTGGAGCGCAGTTCCTGCACGCCACGGGCGTCGTCGGCGTCCACGCGGTCGCGGTTGGCCTTGACGGCCACCTTGGCGGCTTCCAGGAAGTGGCGCTTGTCATCGGCGCTGAGCTTGTCGAAGGCGGCCTTGTTCATCAGGAAGATGGCGGGCGAGTAGACGTGGCCGGTCAGCGTCAGGTGCTTTTGCACCTGCTCGAACTTGGCGGCCATGATCACCGACAGCGGGTTTTCCTGGCCGTCCACGGTGCCCTGTTGCAAGGCGGTGAACACCTCGGTGAAGGCCATGGGGGTGGTCACGATGCCCAGACCCTTGTAGGCGGCCACGTGCACCGGGTTTTCCATGGTGCGCATCTTCAGGCCCTTGAGATCGTCGGGGCTGCTGACTGCGCGCTTGCTGTTGGTCATGTGACGCACGCCGTTCTCGCCCCAGGCCAGGGCCTTGAAGCCCTTGGATTCGAACTTGGCGAGCATCTCCTGGCCGATCGCGCTATCGAGCACGGCGCGGGCATGCGCCTTGTCGCGGAACAGGAAGGGGATGTCCAGGATGCGTGCCTCAGGCACGAAATTGGGCACCGGGCCGGTGGACGTGAAGGTCAGTTCGTGGGTGCCCAGTTGCACCGCTTCGATGGACTCGCGCTCGGCGCCCAGGGCACCGGAGTAAAAGGTTTGCACCTTGATGCGGCCGCTGGTGCGCTTGTCCACTTCGGCGGCGAAGGTGTCGATGCCGACGCCCTGGTGCGAGTCTTTGGCCACTGAGATGTTGATCCGCATGGCGGTCTGGGCCGAGGCGGTGGCGCCGAAGCCGGCGAGGCCCGCGGCCACGCTGCACGCCAGCGCGAGGCTGGTCAAACGACGGGAAATTTTCATGGTCTGTCTCCTTCAGGTTTTCAAGTGGGGCCGACTGCGGCCCCGGGTTGTCAAACTCTTGTTACGCCTTGCGGGCGCTTTGGTAATCACGCAGCCAACCCAAGCCCGCTGAGGTTGGCCCGGCTGGAATGTACTCGCAACCAATCCACCCGTCGTAGCCCAGGGCATCGAGCCGATCGAACAGGTAGCCATACGCAATTTCGCCCGAATCCGGCTCGTGGCGGTCTGGAACCCCCGCGATCTGCACATGGCCCACGCCCGCGATGTGCCGCTCCAGGCGCTTGGCCAGATCGCCTTCCATCACCTGGCAGTGATAGAAGTCCATCTGCACCTTCAGGTTCGGCTCGCCCACATCGGCGAGCACATCGTGCGCCTGCTGCTGGTAATTGAGGAAATACCCCGGCATGTTGCGTGTATTGATCGGTTCGATCAGCAGGGTAATCCCGTGGGGTGCCAAGACACGGGCGGCGGCGCGCAGGTTGCTCACATAGGTGGCGCGGGCTTGCTGCGGCGTCACGCCCGGGGGCAGCAGGCCGGCCATGGCATGCAGGTGGCGGCAGCCGGTGGCCTGCGCGTAGGGCAAGGCGTCTTGCACGCTCTGGGCAAATTGCGCCTCGCGCCCGGGGTGGCAGGCCATGCCGCGCTCGCCGGCCGCCCAATCGCCCGGGGGCAGGTTGAACAGGGCCTGCACCAGGCCATGGGCCTGCAGGCGCGCTGCGATCTCCTGCGGCGGGTACTCGTAGGGAAAGAGGTATTCCACCGCCTTGAAGCCGTCAGCCGCGGCCGCGGCAAAGCGCTCGAGGAAAGGCACCTCGTTGTAAAGCATGGACAGGTTGGCAGCGAATCGGGGCATGGTCACCAGGGGGCGTTGAAATGCAGGCGCAGTTCGTCGAGCTGCACGGACGTCAGGGGCGTGGGCCGGGGCGTGCACAGGCACCACAGGCGCGCGGTCTCCTCGAGTTCTTCGAGTGTGGCCATGGCCTGCGCGGGGCTGGCGTGCCAGACATTGGGGCCCAGGCGATCGAGCATGACGGCGCGCAGCGAGCGGCCTGCGGCCTGTGCGCGCGCAATCTCCTGCGCCACGCAGTCGGCCACGCGCGGATCGCCCGGGCGGTGGTAGGGGATGCGGGGCACATGGCCCACCTTCATCACGAAATACGGGGTGATCGGCGGCAGCAGATCGCCGGTGCCCTGCGGGTCTTGCAGGGTCAGGGCCACCAGGTGGGTGGCGTGGGTGTGGATCACGCAGTGCGCTTGCGCGTCGGCTTCGTAGATACGCCGATGCAGCACCAGGGTCTTGCTAGCGGGCAGCCCGCCCAGGGCGACTCCGGCGTCATTCACCCAGGCCAATTGCGCGGGGTCCAGAAAGCCCAGGCAGGCGTCGGTGGGGGTGATCAGGAAGCCCGCGCCTTCGGGCAAGCGCACGCTGATGTTGCCGGCGGTGGCATGCACATAGCCCCGCTCGAACAAGGAGCGACCCACGCGGCAGATGTCTTCGCGCAGGGCGGCCTGGTCGGCGGGGTAGGGCGCGCGGCTCATAGGGCCACTCCTGCCAGGCGCAGGGCCTGCGCGAAAAAGTCGGGGCCACCAAAGTTGCCGGACTTCAGGGCCAGCCACAGCGGTGCGCCTTGCCAGCTGCCCTGCGTCCAGGGCACGCCCGGGCAGATCGGAGCGCCGATGCGCAGCTGGCTCAGGCCCAGGGCCTGGGTGACCGCGCCCGACGTTTCGCCACCGGCCACGACCAGTCGGCGCACCCCGGCCTGCACCAGCGCCTGCGCGAGATCGGCCAGCGCATGTTCGACCAGCGCGCCGGCAGCGGCCGTGCCCAGTTGCTCCTGCACGCCCTTGACGCCGGCGGCATCGGCGGTGGCATAGACCAACACCGGTCCTTTTGAAAGTGCGGCGAGGGCTTGCGTGCGCAGCGCTTCGAGATGCTTCGGGTTAGAGGCCAGCGTGAGCGGATCGAGTTGCAAGGCGGTGTGGCCTGCGGCGATCCAATTCGCCACCTGACCCTGCGTGGCCTGCGAGCACGAGCCCGCGATCACGGCGGCGGGCCCTTGCACCGGCGCCAGTTGGGCCGAGCCGGCATCGGGCGTGAGCCAGCCGCGGCGCGCATAGGCGGGTGGCAGGCCCAGGGCCACGCCGGAGCCGGCGGTGATCAGGGGCAGGTCGGCGCAGGCCTCGGCCAGCGTGAGCAGGTCGGCGTTGGCGACGGCGTCGGCCACGGCCAGGCCCATGCCCTGTTCGCGCAGCGCCTGCAGCTGTGCGCGCACGGCCTCGGGGCCGCGACTAACCACAGGCTGGGCCAACAGGCCCACGCGCCGACGGGTTTGCGGCTGCAGCACGCGCACCAGATTGGCATCGGTCATGGGCGTGAGCGGGTGATCGCGCATGCCCGAATCGGACAGCAGGACATCGCCCACAAACAGGTGACCGCGAAACACGGTGCGGCCGTTGTCCGGGAAGGCGGGGCAGGCGATGGCGATGTCGGCGCCCAGGGCGTCCATCAGCGCGTCGGCCACCGGGCCGATATTGCCCTGGGGCGTGGAGTCAAACGTGGAGCAGTACTTGAAGTAGATCTGGCGCGCGCCGGCAGCTTGCAGCGCGCGCAGCGCCTCCAGGCTCTGGGCGATCGCCTCGGCCGGCGCACAGGTGCGCGATTTGAGTGCGATCACCACGGCATCGGCGTCGGGCATGGGGCCTTGCGGCACGCCGATCACCTGCACGGTGCGCATGCCCGCGCCCACCAGCATGCCCGCCACATCGGTGGCGCCGGTGAAGTCGTCGGCGATGACGCCCAGGATCACGTCGACTCCTTATCGCCCGTGGGCAGCGACAGGCCAGCCAGCGCCGCGTAGTACTTGACCACCGCCGAATCGTCTTCGGCGCCATGGCCCATGGCCGCCGTAGCCAGATACAGCTGGTGGGCGGCTGCTGCCATCGGCAGCGGGAAGGCCAGCTTGCGCGCCGCATCGAGCACGATGCCCAGGTCCTTGACGAAGATGTTCACGGCGGACAGCGGTGTGTAGTCGTTCTCCAGAATATGGGGCACGCGGTTCTGGAACATCCAGCTCATGCCGGCGGAGTTGCAGATCACCTCATACAACTGCGCCGGGTCCGCACCCGCGCGCATGCCCAGGGCCATGGCCTCGCAGGCGGTGGCGATGTGCACGCCGGCCAGATGCTGATTGACCATCTTCACGGTCGATCCGATGCCGGGGCGATCCCCCAGGCGATAGACCTTGCCCGCACAGGCTTGCAGTAACTCCAGGCCCGCTTCGAAGGCCCGTGGCTCGCCCGAGGCCATCACGGTCATCTCGCCGGCTTCGGCCTTGCGGGCGCCGCCCGACACCGGGCCGTCGATCAAGAGCAGCCCGTGGGCGGCCAGGCGCTCGGCCCAGCCTGGCACCACCGCCGGATCGACGGTGGCCGAACACACGATGACCGAGCCTGGCTTCATGGAGTTGGCCAGCCCGTTCGCGCCAAACAGCACGTCCTCGGTTTGCGCAGCGTTCACCACCAGCACCACCACCAAGCGGCAATGTGGGCCGAGGTCCGCAGGGCGTTCGACCACCTGGCCGCCGTCCTTCGCGAAGGCGTTGCGTACTTCGGCGCGGGTGTCGCAGCCCCAGGTGGTGACGCCGCGGCGCAGCGCCGAGCGGGCCGCGCCCAGACCCATGGAGCCGAGACCGACGATGCCCAGAGCAGAAGGAGAAGAGGAAGTCATGGAATAAAAAACGTTCAGTGAGAGGCAGGGACCAGCAGGCCCTCCAGGGTGCGGCGCGCCGGGGCGTCCAGGCCCTCGATGCGCACGGCGGCATTGACCATGTGGCGCACGGCGGCACGGCGAGCGGCTTGCGCGTCGCCGGCGGTGACCGCGCGTGCGATGGCCTCGTGTTCGCGATGCACGGCCCGCATGAAGGCGCCGTGCATGGCTTCGTTGGTACGCGTCACCCGCATGGCATCGCGCTGGTATTGCTCGAGGAAGGCCAGCAGGCGCTCGAACTGCGGGTTGTCGGTGGCCTGGGCGATGCTGCGGTGAAAGGCGAGGTCTTCTTCGACGCCGTCGGAGCCGGCGGCCACAGCGGCGTCCAGCGTGTCCAGGGCTTGGCGCAGGGCGCGGGCCTTGGCCGGCGTGATGCGCGCAGCGGCCAGGGCCGCGACCTCACCCTCCAGGGCGCGGCGCACTTCCACCACCTGGACCACGGAATCGAGGGACTGCAAGACCGAGGGATCAAAGGCCAGCGCGCGGGCCTGACCCCGAGGCGCGACGAACACGCCCGCACCCTGGCGCGAGACGAGCAGGCCCATGGATTTGAGGCGGCTGACCGCTTCACGCACCACGTTGCGCGAGACGCCAAAGCGCTCGGACAACTGCTGCTCGGTGGGCAGGCGTTGCTCCGGCCCCAGCTCGCCGCTGTCGATGCGGCGCGCGAGCTGGTCGGCCACCCGGTCTGACAGACGTTCGGGGGCGCTCAGGGGCTCGATGGGGCTGTGAGGGACGGACAACATGACACGGAAGGTTGTCCGGTCATCCTACAAGTTGATTCGGGGCGCCTGGATCGGGAGTTTCCCGGGGCCTCGGACCGCGGGCCCGGGGAGCTGACACATAGCTTGCTCCGGGTCTGCGCCCCCGCACACCATGGATGCCATTGCGTT
>CANGSD010000063.1 GCA_947455875.1 Comamonadaceae bacterium | reverse complement strand
GGTTACCACGGTAGCCGTCAAGAGCCGCAGTTCCTCCAGGGCGAAGCCGAGCGTATCGGCTATCCCGTCCTGATCAAGGCGAGTGCCGGCGGCGGTGGCAAGGGCATGCGCGCGGTCGACAAGGCCGCTGATTTCGAGGCCGCGCTGGCGTCCTGCAAGCGCGAAGCCGCCAACAGCTTTGGCGACGACGCGGTACTGATCGAAAAATACGTGCAGCGCCCGCGCCACATCGAGATCCAGGTCTTTGGCGACACGCAGGGCCACTACGTCTGGCTGTTCGAGCGCGATTGCTCGGTGCAGCGGCGTCACCAGAAGGTGCTGGAAGAAGCGCCCGCGCCGGGCCTGTCGCCCGCGCTGCGTCGCCAAATGGGTGAGGCGGCCGTGGCCGCAGCGCGCGCCGTGAATTACGTAGGCGCCGGTACCGTTGAATTCATCGTCGAACAAAAGCCCTCGGGCGAGATGACCTTCTTCTTCATGGAGATGAACACCCGCTTGCAGGTCGAGCACCCGGTGACCGAGGCCATCACCGGCCTGGATCTGGTGGAGTGGCAGCTGCGTGTGGCCTCGGGCGAGCCGCTGCCCTTGACTCAAGACCAGCTGCGCATCGACGGCCACGCCATCGAGGCCCGCATCTGCGCCGAAAACCCTGACAAGAAATTTTTGCCTGCCACTGGCACCCTGCAGGTCTATCGCAAGCCGGCGTGCAGCAGCTTCACGCGCGCGCCGGTTCGGGTCGACGACGGTGTGCGCGAGGGCGATGCGATCTCGCCGTTTTACGACTCGATGATCGCCAAGCTGATCGTGCACGGCGCCACGCGCGAGGAGGCACTCGCCCGCCTCGACGCGGCGCTGGCGCAGACGCAGATCGTGGGGCTGGCCACCAACGTGCAGTTTCTGCGGCATGTGGTGCGCAGTGATTCTTTCGCACAGGCGCAGCTCGATACCGCGCTGATTCCGCGCGAGGCCGCGGTCCTGTTTTACCAGCAAACGGTGCCCCTGCCGCTGGCCGCTGCAGCCGCTGTGGCGCGCACGCTCCTGGACGAACGCGCCAGCGCGGGCCGCGACCCGTTCAGCGCCCGCGATGGCTGGCGCTCGCATGGTGAGGCTGTGCGTCGATTTGAATTCGAATTCGGCGGCGAGCGTGCCAGCGCGCACTTGACGTACCGACATGATGGCGGCCTGCATCTGGTCGTGGGCGAGGCCGTCGGCGCGCTGGCCTTCGAGGCCGAGGGATCGCAGATCGACCTGCGTTACGCCGGCCTGCGCGAACGGGTCACCGTGCACACACAGGGCGAGACCGACCATGTCTTTGCCGCACGCGGTGCCGCCGCCATCGTCTCGCTGGACCTGCTGGCCCATGCCGGCGAGGGCGAGGCCGAGGGCGGGCGCCTGACGGCGCCCATGCCAGGCAAGGTGGTGTCGATCGCGGTGAAGGCGGGCGATCTCGTTTCCAAGGGGCAGGCGTTGGCGGTGATGGAGGCCATGAAGATGGAGCACACCATTGCGGCACCTGCCGACGGCACGGTGGCCGAGGTGCTGTACGCGCCGGGCGACCAGGTGGCCGAGGGCGCCGAGCTGCTGCGGCTCTCAGACCCGGCCTGAGCGCAAACCGCGCGCGAAAAACCGCAAACCACGTCGGCTGTAGCCTTCTGGGGAACAATTGCGGGATGCGTATCGCCGTCTGCCTCACCGAACAAAAGGCCGAGCCCTGGCTCGAGGGCTTGCGCGCCGCCTTGCCCGGTGCGCAGGTGCAGGCCTGGGCCCCTGGCGCCGAGCCCGCTGACCATGCAGTGGTGTGGGCCCCGCCGCAGGCCTTCATCGACGAACAGCCGGCCTTACAGACCCTGTTCAACATCGGCGCTGGCGTCGATGCCTTGATGAAGCTGCGCCTGCCGCCCACCCTGAAGGTGGTGCGCCTGGACGATGCGGGCATGGCGGTGCAAATGGCCGAATATGTCTGCCACGCCCTGACCCGCCATTTCCGCGAATTCGATGGCTACGAGGCCGACACCGCGCAAGGGCGCTGGTCGTTTCGCAAGCCGCGCGCGCGCAGCGAGTTTCCAGTGGGCATCCTGGGCCTGGGCGTGCTCGGTCGTCGGGTGGCGCAGGCGGTGGCGGGCTTCGAGTTTCCGGTCCTGGGTTGGAGTCGCACCCCGCAAGACCTGCCCGGTGTGCGCTGCTACGCGGGCGATGCGCAGCTGCCGCAGTTCCTGGCGGCTACGCGCGTGCTGGTGTGTTTGCTGCCGCTCACGCCGTCCACGACCGACATCCTGCGGCACGCGACCCTCTCGCAGTTGCAGCCCGGCGGCTATGTGATCAACGTCGCGCGCGGCGCCCACCTGGTCGATGCCGATCTGCTGGCGCTGCTGGATAGCGGTCACCTGGCCGGCGCGACGCTGGACGTGTTTCGCACCGAGCCGCTACCGGCCGATCACGCCTTTTGGCAACACCCGAAAATCACCGTCACTCCCCACACCTCGGCGCGCACCTTGCGTGACGAGAGCATCGCCCAGATTGCGGGCAAGATCCGCGCCTTGCAGCGCGGTGAACCCATCGCCGGGGTGGTTGACCCCGCGCGCGGATACTGAGGATCTTATGAAACTGCCATCACGCGTCGTACTCGTCGATGTCGGCCCCCGCGACGGGCTGCAAAACGAAAAGCAAACCGTCCCCGCCGAAGTCAAGATCGGCCTGGTGCATCGCCTGCAGGACGCGGGCCTGAAAGAGATCGAGGTCACCAGTTTCGTCAGTCCCAAGTGGGTGCCGCAGATGGCTGACAACGCGCAGGTGATGGCCGGCATTGAGCGCCGCCCCGGTGTGCGCTATGCGGCACTCACGCCCAATATGAAGGGGCTCGAGGGCGCACTGGCCAGCGGCGTCGACGAGGTGGTGGTGTTTGGCGCAGCCAGCGAGGCCTTCAGCCAGAAGAACATCAACTGCAGCATCGAGGAGAGCATCGCGCGCTTCGCGCCGGTGGTCGAGGCCGCGCGTGCGGCGGGCGTTGTGGTGCGCGGCGCCATCTCGTGCGCAGTCGGCTGCCCCTATGAGGGCGAGGTCGCCCCCGAGCGGGTCGAGCGGGTGGCGCGCCTGATGAAGCAGATTGGCGTGCAGCACATGGGCGTGGCCGACACCATCGGTGTGGGCACGCCGCTGAAGGTGCAGCGCGCACTCGAGGCGACCCTGAAGCACTACAGCGTGGACGACATCTCCGGTCACTTTCACGACACCTATGGCCAGGCCCTGGGTAACACGCTGGCGGCCCTGGAGATGGGCGTGTGGCGCTACGACACCTCGGTCGCCGGCCTGGGCGGCTGCCCCTATGCCAAGGGCGCGACCGGTAATGTGGCCACTGAAGACGTGGTCTACATGCTGCAAGGCATGGGCATCGAGACCGGTATCGATCTGGACAAGCTGGTCGATGCCGGCCACTACATCAGCGAGTTCCTGCAACGCAAGCCGAACTCGCGCGCGGCTACGGCGATCTTGAACAAGCGGGCGGCTTGAGCCGACAGACCGAGGTTTGCATGTGCGGCGCTGAACTTCACACCCTGCCCGAAGGCGTGCAGCGCGTGGCCCGTGTGCTGCAGGCGCAGGGCCACGCCCATGCGCCGGTGATGCTCGATGGTGCGGCGCGTACCGCGCAAGAGGCGGCCGATGCGCTGGGCATCGCGCTGGGCCAGATTGCCAAAAGCATCATCTTTCGGCGCAAGAGTGACGACGCGGCGGTGCTGGTGGTCACCTCGGGCGATCGGCGTGTCGACGAGAAAAAGATCGATGCCCTGGTGGGCAAGACGGGCCGCGCCGACGCCGATTTCGTGAAGGTGCGCACCGGCTTTTCCATCGGCGGTGTCTCACCCCTGGGGCATGTGCAGACGCCGGTGACGCTGATCGACCGCGAGCTGTTTCGCTTCGAAGAGATCTGGGCGGCAGCGGGTCATCCCCACGCGGTGTTCAGGTTGCGTCCCCAGGATCTGGAGCGTCTGACGGGCGCGCCCGTGGCCGACGTGGTGCAGGTGGGCGCATGAAGGACTTGCGCCCCGCTTTGCTCGAGCAGGCTCGTATCCTGCTGGCCGCGGCCGAGGCCACACCCGGCCCGGTTCGCTCGCCGTGTGTGTCGGTGTGCCGCATGGACGCGGTCAGCGGCCTGTGTGAGGGCTGTATGCGCACGCTCGGTGAGATCGGCGCATGGTCTGATCTGGACCGCGCGCAGCGCCTAGCGGTGTGGCAGCAAATTGAGCAGCGCGCTCAGGGCGGCCCGAGCCAGGCGTGACGGCCTGCATAGCGCTGCACGTCCCGCCACGATCCGCACTCGCGCGCCACCTGCGGCCAGATGCGTTGCAGCAGATCGCATTCGGCCATGACATCGGCGGTGGCTTCGTGGCGTGCCACGCAGGGGATGTTGAAGTGCGCGAGCCAGTCGTCGAGCGCGCGCGCCTTCACCTGCGGGTGAGACACGGTGCATAGGTGGGCGATATCCAGCCAGTCGGCCTCCAGAGCCCGCCCCAGGTGGTCGCGCGCATAGCGTTGCAGCAGGGTGCGGTCAAAGCTCGCATGAAAGGCGACCAGCCGCGCGCCCTGCGCCCACTGCGCGAAGGTGCGCATCGCCTGCGCCGGATCCATGCCTTGTCGCTGTAGGCCCACGCCGATGCCGTGCACGAGGATGTTGGCCTTGTCCGAGACCTGGGTGGGTCGCAGGGTGACCGCCAGGCTGTCGGCGGGTTGCAGCGCGATACGACGCGCGGACCAGTCCACACGCACGCCCATTGCAGCGATCGCCAGCAGCTGGTCGCGGTGCACGTCCAGGCCGGTGGTCTCGACGTCCAGCACCAGCCAGCGCTCGACGGCCTGCCCCGGCGCCGCGCCGCGCCAGGGCCACACGCTTTTGAGCCAGGCCTTCATCGGGCGTAGTCCAGCTCGAGCCGCTGTTGCAGGCGGCTCGCTTCGCGCAGGCTGATGGCCAGGATGCGGCGGTCGATGCCGCTGAGGGTTTGCAGGGTCAGCCGGTTGGGATGCGCCGAGCGCGCCACGTCGGGCTCGAGCTGCAGACGCAGGCGCAGGCTTTGCACGAACTCGAAGGCGCCCACCCAGCTCTCGAATTCCTGCGGCTTCAGACCCAAGACCGTACCGGTTTGGAGCAGCCGCTCGCGGGTGGAGGTGGCGGTCACGCCCTGCGCCAGGCCCAGGATGCGCGCGGCATCCACAAACAGCGCGGCGCCTTGGAGCTTGAGGTCCACCGTGCCCGCGTCATCGAGTTCGACATGGCCGAGCCAGTTCAGGGGCGAGCGGTGGGCCAGTGCATTGATCGCCAGTTGGTGCAAAAAGCGCGGCGTCGCGCGTATGCGTTCGGCGATGCGCTCGGCCAGGGGCTGCGCCAGCGCGAGGTCGCCCGCGATCGCGCGGAAATCGAAAAAGATGCTGGCATGCAGCAGGTCCTCGGGGCTGCCGTGGTCAATCCAGTGCGAGAAGCGCGCCATCCATTGAGACACCCGCAGGCAGCAGGCCACTTGGCCGGCCATGATGCCGCCCTTGCACAGCGGGTAGCCGCAGGCATCCAGGGCCTGGTTGACCCCGTCTGCCCAGACCCTCAGTCGTTCGAGTTCCTCGTCGCTCGTGTCGTCGGGCAAGAGCAGTGCGTTGTCTTGGTCGGTGGCGATGGTCTGTTCGCCGCGCCCTTCCGATCCCAGGGCCAGCCAGCACAGACGCTGCAGGTCGACGCCGTGGGCCTGTGCCTGCAGTGCCAGCAACCGGCGCGTGAGCAGGTCGTTCAGGTGACTGATCAACTCGGTGATCTGACGGGCCTGGATGCCCTGCGTCAAGAGGCCGCGCGCGAGTTCGCGAATGTCGGCCGCAGCACCCTGCAGCGCCGGCAGATCCTGGGCGCGGGAGATGCGCGCGCTGACCTGTTGCAGGCTGGCCCGTTGCAAGGCGAACAGGTCCCGCTCGGACACCATCCCGATCACCTGCCC
Source organism: Comamonadaceae bacterium (assembly GCA_947455875.1). Next base: position 1,074 of record CANGSD010000063.1, on the reverse strand, counting down.
GCCGCGGGTGACCGGCACGTGGCGGATGGCGTGCTCGCTCATGACCAGGGCGGCGTCCTGTGCGGTGTGCTGGTCGGTCAGGCTGCGCACGGGCGCCTGCATCACCTGGGCAATGGGCGTGGCCAGGTCGAAGTCGGGGCGCAGCATCAGCCCCAGCAGGTCGTGCCGGGTGAGGATGCCTTGCAGCACGCCCGCCGCGTCGATGACGAGCATGGAGCCAATGTGGCGCGCGTGCAGGGTGTCCAGCGCCTGCCGCAGTGGCGTCTCGGGCAGGCAGTGCGCCAGGGTCCGGACGGCCAGCTGTGACAGCGGTGTCTCCATGGTTTGCTGGGACAGCACCCGGCTGCTGTAGTCCTGTTGCAGGGCCTGCCGCGATTTTTCGAGCAGCGCCAGCACGCGCCGGTTCAGGAAGTCGGAGAACCGCGGGCTGCGCTGGGCCAGGGCCTCGACCTCGGCCACCGGAATGGCCAGTACGAACACGTCATCGACCGCGGTATAGGTCGACATTACCGGGCGCCGGGCCAGGGCCGCAGCCACCGGGAGCATGTCGCCCGCCTCGTAGGCGAAGACGCGCTCGGCTCCCTGAGGTCCTTGCTCACTGCGGATCGCGCCTTGTCGAATAAGAAATAAGGTGTCAACCGGCCCGCCCTCGGGCGAGATCAGGACCTCGCCGGGCTCGAGGTAGCGCTGCTCGGCCCGGATCAGGAAGCTATCGACATCCGCAGCCGGCATGTCCATGAAAGGCGGCCACTGTTGCAGCAGGGTGCGGTAGTGCCCCAGCAGGGGGGCAGAAGGAGTGGACAGGGCAGCAGTCGGACGGGCATTCATCACTTGGTGTTAACCCTCAGTCAAAGCCTGAATGGTGGCAGACGTAAGAAACCGGTAAGTTGCTGTTTCGACAGTCACGTGTTAACGCCCTCCATCCAAGATGCTCACAGCGCTGGTTCTTGTCAAGCTTGTTGCGGAAATCGCCCTCATGGCCCTGCTGGGCCGTTGGGTGCTGGGTCTGCTCGCGGGTCAGAAGCGCGAGAGCAATCTTTTCTATCAAATCCTGGACATGGCAGCGCGGCCCTT
>CANGSD010000062.1 GCA_947455875.1 Comamonadaceae bacterium | reverse complement strand
CTGTCCAGGAGTTCGTCGATCCAGTCGTCGTTGCGGGCGATGCCGAAATAGCCCGACTGAATGCGCAGCGCCTCGCGCACAGTGAAGAAAGGATCGAAGACCAGTTCTTGGGGCACGATGCCCAGAAGACGCCGGGCCTGTGCGTAATCGGCCTGCACATCGTGGCCCTGCACGGTGACATGGCCACGGCTGGCGCGCACCAGGCCAGCCAGGATGCTAATGAGGGTGGTCTTGCCCGCGCCATTGGGACCGAGCAAGCCAAAGAATTCACCTTCCTCGATGTCCAGGCTGACGTTGTCGAGCGCCTGGACGTCGCCGCGGGCGCCCTGAAAGGTCTTGGAGACGGACTGGAAGGAGATGGCGGGCATGAGAACCCGCCATTTTAGGCGGTGGCCGCCTGCGGGTCGGGCATCAGGCCATCGACGCCATACAGGGCTGCCAAGGCACGCAGGCGCGCGGGCATGCCAGTGACAGCAAAAGCCATCCCACGGGCCAGCGCCTCGCGCCGCGCATCGAGCAACACCGCCAGCGCCGAGGAGTCGAAATGCTCGAGGGCCGAGGCATCGACCATCGCCAGACGCTCGCCGCTGGCAGTGATCGTCTGGGCCAACATGCGGGCGCAACCAGCCGCCTCGGCGTGACTCAAGACATGGGGCAGAACCAGGGCGGCCATGGCGCTTTAGCCGCGGCTGGTTCGGGCGCTGTTGGCGCGATTGCGCTCGGCCAGGGTGGCAATCAGACCGTCGATGCCCTTGGCGTTGATCTCCTGGGCGAACTGGCTGCGGTAGGTTTCGACCAGCCACACGCCCAGCACGTTCAGGTTGTAGATCTTCCAGCCCGCGCCATCGCCGGGGGTTTTCTCAAGGCGGTAATCGAGTTGGATCGGATCGCCACGACCACGGATCTCGGTGCGCACCAGTACCTCGGTGTCTTCGGCTGCGGCGCGCAGGGGGCGCACCACGATGGTCTCGTCACTGACCTGCCACAGGGCACCGGCGTAGGTGCGCACTAGCAAGGTCTTGAATTCTTCCTGCAGGCGCCTGCGCTGCTCGGGGCTGGCTTGACGCCAGGCTGGGCCCACCGCCTGCGCCGTCATGCGCTGGAAATTGACGTTGGGCATGATGCGCGCGTCCACCAGGGCGATGACGCGCTGGATGTCGCCACCGCGCAATGCGGGATCGGCCTTGATGGCGGACAAGGTCTGCTCGGACAGCCGACGAATGAGCGCATCGGGGGCTTCGTCGGCGGCGTGGGCAGCGGGAGCCCCCACCGCAAGCAGACCCGCCGCGCACAGGCTGGCTGCCCAATGGCCCAGGATGCGTCGTTGGATCATCGGTTCTCTTTCTTTTCTTCGAAGATCTCGGCCCGCCGTCGCTGCAGATAGGCCTCGCGCACGAAGGTGTAGCGGTCCAGAGCCATTTCGTCGAGCAATCGGCCCGTCCCCAGCAAGGACGCACGGATGTCGACCAGCCGCAAGGCGAACAGACTGTTGCGGGTGCTGGACGGATCGAGTTCGCGCAACAGGTCGGCACGCCGGTCGACCAGGAAGGCGCCCGCATCGCGCGCGGTCGACGGACCGAGCAGGGGCAAGACCACATAGGGACCGGCGGGCACGCCCCAGTACCCCAGGGTCTGGCCGAAGTCCTCGCGATGCCGCTCCAAGCCCATCTCGGAGGCAATGTCCAGAACGCCATAGAGGCCGAACACCGTGTTGATGCTCACACGCATCAGACCCTCGGCCGCCTGAGGAATCTTCAGCTGCATCAGGCTGTTAGCCGTCGACCAGACGTCCCCCAGATTGGAAAAGACGTTGCTGACCGCCTTACGCGCCGGCGACGGTAGGGTCTCCTGGTAGGCCGTGGCCACGGGCTTGAGGACGGCGGTGTCGACTTCGTCGTTGAACCGCATCACCCCTCGGTTGAAGTTCTCGAAGGGGTCGCGTTTGTCTGGACCGACGGCACATCCGGCCAGGGTCAACCCCAGCAGCGCCACCAGCAGGAGGCGCTGCACACGAGAGGCAGCGAGGGAATGTGTCATTTTCTTTGGCCCGAGGTCTTGCTGGTGTTGCCGCTGTCTTCGGCCTTGCTGTAGAGGAACTGGCTGATCAGATTCTCCAGCACAACGGCCGATTGGGTGCTGGAAATCGTATCGCCCTGCTTCAAATTCTGGTCGCCGGCGCCCGGCTCGATGCCGATGTATTGCTCGCCGAGCAGACCGCTGGTGAGGATTTTGAGCGAACTGTCTTTGGGAAAGGCGTATTGGGATTGCAAGGCCAGGGTCACGCGCGCCTGGAAGCTCTTGTCGTCAAAGGTGATGGACTCGACCCGCCCGACCACCACGCCCGAGCCCTTGACCGCCGCCCGGGGCTTGAGACCGCCAATGTTGTCGAACTTGGCCACCACCTGGTAGGTGGACTGGAAGTTCAGGGACAGCAGGTTGGCCGATTGCAGGGCCAGAAACAGGATGGCCAGCGCGCCCAGGAGCACGAAGAGACCGACCCACACATCATTTTTTGACTTTTCCATATTCAAACTCTCGTCTTTGTCCACGCATCCAGCCCAGTGGCCGCCGCGGAACCGGCTCCGCCGGGCCGCTGGCGGCGCCCCCTGGGGGGAGGCGGCCGCAGGCCGCTTCGGGGGGGATTCTTCATATACTGAACATCAGGGCCGTCAGCACGAAGTCCAGCGCGAGGACCGCGAGCGATGCCACCACCACCGTGCGCGTCGTGGCGCGCGACACGCCCTCGGGTGTGGGCTGGGCCTCAAAGCCCTGAAACAGCGCGATGAAGGTGACGGTGACGCCGAACACCAGGCTCTTGACGATGCCGTTGCCCACATCCTTCCAGACATCGACGCCGCCTTGCATCTGGCTCCAGAAGGCGCCAGGGTCGATGCCGATCATCAGCACGCCCACCACATAGCCGCCGAGGATACCGACGGCGCTAAACACAGCAGCCAGCAGGGGCATGGCGATCAGGCCACCCCAGAAGCGCGGCGCCAGGATGCGGCGCACTGGGTCGACCGCCATCATCTCCATCGCGGACAGTTGCTCGCCGGCCTTCATGAGGCCGATCTCGGCGGTGAGCGAGGTGCCGGCGCGGCCCGCAAACAGCAAGGCGGTGATCACCGGGCCCAGCTCGCGCACCAGGCTCAGGGCCACCAGCAGGCCCAGCGCCTCGGAAGACCCATAGCGTTGCAGCGTGTAGTAGCCCTGCAGACCCAGCACGAAGCCGACGAACAGGCCCGACACGCCGATGATGGCCAGCGAGTAATTGCCCAGGAAATGCACCTGGTCACGCACCAGACCAAAGCGACGCAGGCTGGGGCCGGCCAGTTGCACCAGGCGCAGGAACAGGCGCGCGCCGCGGCCGAGGTCGGCCAGCTTGGTGCGCGTGCCCAGGCCCAGGCGCGAGAGAGGATTGCTCATGACCGCAACCCCGCGCTGAAATCCTGGTCCACGCTGGGGCCCGGGTAATGGAAATGCACCGGCCCCTCGGGCTGGGCGTGCACGAACTGGCGCACCAGCGGATCGTCGGAGGCCATGACCTGCGCGGGCGTGCCCTGCGCCGCGATACGGCCATTGGCCAGGATGATGACCTGGTCCGCGATGCGGAAGGTTTCTTCGAGGTCGTGCGACACCACGATGCTGGTGATGCCCAGGGTGTCGTTCAGGCGCCGTATCAGCTGCGCCGAGGTGCCCAAAGAGATCGGATCCAGCCCCGCGAAGGGCTCGTCGTACATGATCAATTCAGGGTCGAGCGCGATCGCACGGGCCAGGGCCACGCGACGGGCCATGCCGCCGGAGATCTGGGCGGGCATGAGATCGCGCGCGCCGCGCAGGCCCACCGCGTTGAGCTTCATCAGCACGATGTCGCGCACCAGGGCTTCAGACAGACCCGTGTGTTCGCGCAAGGGAAAGGCAACGTTGTCGAACACCGACAGATCGGTGAACAAAGCCCCAAACTGAAACAGCATGCCCATACGCCGACGCGCGGCATACAGACCGTCGCGATCGAGCGCGCCGATGTCCTGGCCATCAAACAGCAGTTGACCGGCCTGGGCGCGCACCTGCCCGCCCACCAGCCGCAAGACCGTGGTCTTGCCGCCGCCCGACGCCCCCATGAGGGCCGTGACCTTGCCCCGGGGCACGGTGAAGTTCACCCCATCGAGGATGGGGCGCTCGCCGTAGCCGAAACGCAGGTCTCGGCATTCCACCAACGGAGATGCGTCGTCGAAAGCCATCGAGGCACAGAGTAAAGAAAAAGGCCGGAACCCGCCCGGCCTTGCGCTAGGGAAAACCCGATGATACGTGGGCCGAACAAACCTGCCCAGCCACCGGGCTTGATTTAGCGCGGAAGGTCGCTGAACCCCATGAGGAATTCGTCGACCGAACGCGCGACCTGGCGACCCTCGCGGATCGCCCAGACCACCAGGGATTGACCCCGGCGCATGTCGCCAGCGGCGAAGACCTTGGGCACGTTCGTGGCATAGCCCCCCGTGAAATCGGTGCTGGCGCGGGCGTTGCCGCGGGCGTCCTTGTCGACACCGAAGGCGTCCAGGATGCTGCCCACCGGGCTGACGAAGCCCATGGCGAGCAAGACCATGTCGGCCTGCAGGGTCTGCTCGGTGCCCGACACCTCGACCATCTTGCCGTCCTTCCATTCGACGCGCACAGTCTTCAGACCGGTGACCTTGCCTTTGTCGCCGATGAACTCTTTGGTGGCGATGGCGAATTCACGGTCGCAGCCCTCTTCGTGCGACGAGGAGGTGCGCAGCTTGTACGGCCAGTAGGGCCAGGTCATCTCCTTGTTTTCCTGGGCGGGCGGCTCGGGCATCAGCTCGAACTGCACCACGCTCTTGGCGCCATGGCGGTTGCTGGTGCCCACGCAGTCGCTGCCGGTGTCGCCACCGCCGATCACGATCACGTGCTTGCCGTCGGCGCGCAGCTGGCCCTTGAGCTTGTCGCCGGCGTTGATCTTGTTTTGCTGGGGCAGGAACTCCATCGCGAAGTAGATGCCGTCCAGGTCGCGGCCCGGCACCGGCAGGTCACGCGATTGCTCGGCGCCGCCGGTCAGGATCACCGCGTCGAAGTCTTTTTGCAGTTGCTCGGGACTGATGGTTTCCTGGGCCCAGTTGATCACCTTGGAGTCGGCGGGCAGCTTGCCGATCATCACGCCGGTGCGCACCTTGACGCCCTCAGCCACCATCTGCTCGACGCGACGATCAATATGGTGCTTCTCCATCTTGAAGTCGGGGATGCCATAGCGAAGCAGGCCGCCCACGCGGTCGTTCTTCTCGAACAGGGTGACGTCGTGGCCGACGCGGGCCAGCTGCTGCGCCGCGGCCATGCCGGCCGGGCCGGAGCCGACGACCGCTACTTTCTTGCCGGTCTTGATCTTGGAGGGACGCGGCTTGACCCAGCCATGTTCCCAGGCGCGGTCGATGATGGCGTGTTCGAGGGACTTGATGCCCACCGCGTCGTCGTTCACGTTCAAGGTGCAGGCCGCCTCGCAAGGCGCGGGGCAGATGCGGCCGGTGAACTCGGGGAAGTTGTTGGTGGAGTCCAGCACCGTGAAGGCATCTTGCCAATCGTCGCGATACACCAGGTCATTGAAGTCCGGGATCACGTTGTTGACGGGGCAGCCGCTGTTGCAAAAGGGCGTGCCGCAGTCCATGCAGCGCGCGGCCTGTTGCTTGGCCTGTGTGTCGTCGAGGCCGATGACGAATTCCTTGTAGTGCTTGACGCGCTCGGGCACGGGCTTGTAGCCCTCTTCGAGTCGCTCGAATTCCATGAAGCCGGTGATTTTTCCCATGCTGTTGCTCCGTATTTCTCGAACGTTTTCTGGGCTGGGTCAGGTCGTCGCCACGGCCGGCGCGCTCTGGCTGGCGGCCGCGACATCGCGCTGGTGCATTTCGGCCAAAGCACGCTTGTATTCGTTGGGGAAGACCTTCACGAACTTGGCGCGGCTCTGATCCCAGTGATCCAGGAGCTCGCGTGCGCGCTTGCTGCCGGTCCAGCGGTTGTGGTCCTCGAGCAGGCGCTTGAGCATCGCTTCGTCGGTTTGGTCGGCGTGCAGGCGGGTCTTGGCGGCAGCGGCCTTTTGTTCGGCCGCAGGCAGCACCTTCTCCAGCGACACCATGGCGGTGTTGCAGCGTGCAGCGAACTGACCGTCTTCGTCATAAACGAAGGCCACACCGCCGGACATGCCCGCCGCGAAGTTGCGGCCGGTCTTGCCCAAGACGACGACGGTGCCGCCGGTCATGTACTCGCAGCCATGATCGCCTGTGCCCTCGACCACCGTGGTGGCGCCCGACAGACGCACTGCGAAACGCTCGCCGGCCACGCCGCTGAAAAACGCTTCACCGGTGGTCGCGCCATACAGCGCGGTGTTACCGATGATGATGTTCTTCATGGCTTCGCCGCGGAAGTCGATGCTGGGGCGCACGACGATACGGCCGCCGGAGAGGCCCTTGCCGGTGTAGTCGTTGGCGTCGCCAATCAGGTACAGCGTGATGCCGCTGGCCAGGAAAGCGCCAAAGGACTGACCACCCGTGCCTTCGAGCTGGATGCGGATGGTGTCATCGGGCAGACCGGTGGGATGCACCTTCGTGACCGCGCCCGAGAGCATCGCGCCGACCGAGCGGTTCACGTTCATGGCTTTTTCCATGAACTGCACCTTCTCGCCCTTTTCGATGGCGGCCTTGGATTTTTCGATCAGGACACGGTCCAGGCTCTTTTCCAGACCGTGGTCTTGCGTGGCCACCTGGTAGCGGGGCACGTCGGCCGGCACCAAGGGCTGGGCCAGCAGGCGGCTGAAATCGAGGCCGCGCGCCTTCCAGTGCTCGATCCCTTTTTTCATGTCCAACAGGTCGGTGCGACCGATCATGTCGTCGAACTTGCGGATGCCCAGCTGCGCCATGATCTGACGCACTTCTTCGGCGATGAAGAAGAAGTAATTGACCACGTGCTCTGGTTTGCCAGAAAACTTTTTGCGCAAAGTGGGATCTTGTGTGGCCACGCCCACAGGGCATGTGTTGAGGTG
>CANGSD010000061.1 GCA_947455875.1 Comamonadaceae bacterium | reverse complement strand
TGCCGCTGCACCAGCGGCAGGATGTTGTGCCGAGCATGGCGTGCCTGCGACCAGTTGCCGCGCAGCCCCAGCCAGGACAAACGCAGACTGCCTCGCGCCAGCAAACCGACCTCTTCCACCCCATGCGCCGCATCATGCCCCGCTGCATCGGCGCGGGCCAGGACGAGCCTGCAGGCGCCCGAGTTGTTCGTGATCGCGCAGAACCTGCAAGACATGCAGGTGGAGGCCAGCGTGGACGAGAGCGACATCGGCCGCATCCGCCCCGGCCAGAAAGCCACCTTCACCGTCGATGCCTTCCCGGGCCAGGGCTTTGAGGGCGAGATCCGTCAGGTGCGCAAGGCCGCCCAGAACGTCTCCAATGTGGTGACCTATGTCGCGGTGGTGGCGTTCACCAACAACGGCGGCCGGCTGCTGCCCGGAATGACAGCCAATGTACGCGTGATCACCGATGCCCGCGAGAGCGTGCTCAAGGTACCCAACGCGGCGCTGCGCGTGCGCATTGCGGGGGTTGAGCCACCGGCACCGGCCGCTTCGGCTGCGGCGTCCGCCACATCGTCGACTTCTGCCGCTTCGGCTGCGACTGCACCCAATCCGGCGGCCCCCGCTGCCGCCGCATCCGCCGCTGGCGGGCGCGCAGGTCCGGGCAGCGAGTTCCGTAACCGCCTGGTAACCGAGCTGCAGCTCACGCCCGAACAGATCGAGAAGGTCGATGCGATTTATGCCGACGCCCGCCCGCGCTTCATGCAACTGCGCGAGCTGTCCCCGGACGAGCGGCCCAAGGCCCGCGAGCGCATCACCGCCGAGATCCGTGCCCGCATTGGCGACGTACTCACCCCCGAGCAGAAGCCACGCTATACGGCGCTGGTGATGGAGGCGGCCGGGCGTGTGGTGACGCGCGGGCGCCTGTATGTTCAGGGCGAGGACGGTCAACCCCGCGCCTACAGCGTGCGACTCGGCATCACCGACGGCACCGCCACCGAACTGCTGGTGGCGCCGGGCTCGCCCGAGGCGCAGGCCTTGCAGGCGGGCACGCGGGTGATCACCGGCACCAGCAGCCCCACGCCGGCCCCAAGCCGCCCGCCGGCGGGCCCGCGCATGTCGTTCTAAGCGCGCGCAAGGCATCGCCTGTGGCCCTGATCGAAGCGCGCAACCTCACCAAGGTCTATGCCCTGGGAGGCCAGACCGTGCACGCCTTGCGCGGGGTGTCGCTGGACATCGAGGCCGGCGAGTTCGTGGCCATCATGGGCGCCTCCGGCTCGGGCAAGAGCACCTTGATGAACATCCTGGGTTGTCTGGACCGACCCACCGCAGGTGAGTACCGCCTGGCAGGCGAAGCGGTGCAGGGCATGGACCCCGACGCCTTGGCGTCGATCCGCAATCGCCGGATCGGCTTTGTCTTCCAGCAGTTCAACCTGCTACCTCGCACCAGCGCCCAGGAGAACGTGGAATTGCCCATGTTGTATGCCGGCATCGCAGCCGCGCCGCGCCGCGCGCGCGCCCTGGAGGCCCTGCAGCAGGTTGGACTGGGTGAACGCACCCAGCACACACCCGCCGAACTCTCGGGCGGGCAGCAACAACGGGTGGCGATCGCGCGCGCATTGGTGAACCAGCCGGTGATGGTGCTAGCCGACGAGCCCACCGGCGCGCTCGATTCGCAGACCAGCGAGGACATCATGCGGCTGCTATCGCAGCTCAATGCGCAGGGCATCACCGTGGTGCTGGTGACGCACGAGGCGGACGTGGCGGCCTGGGCGCGCCGGCGCATCGTGTTTCGCGATGGCGCCATCGTCGAAGACCAGCGCACCGGAGTGGCTGCAGGAACACGCTGGCCGCCCTGCGTTCGTCCCTGCGCGCGCTGGCCGCCAACAAGCTGCGCAGCGTGCTGACCATGCTGGGGATCATCATCGGCGTGGCCGCAGTGATCACCATGATTGCCTTGGGTCGCGGTGCCACCGAGCGGGTGCAGGCGCAGATGAAGGGGCTGGGGTCCAACATCATGTTGGTGCTACCCGGGGGTGTGACCGCCGGCGGCGTGCGCCTGGGGGCGCAGACCGGGCAGGCCTTGACCGAAGAAGATGCCATCGCCATCGCGCGTGAAGTGCCGCAGGTGCAGGTGGCCGCGCCCACCTCGCGCACCGCGGCGCAGGTGGTGGTGGGCAACACCAATTGGAGCACCTCGATCTTCGGCACCACCAACGATTACATGGAGGCCCGCGATTGGCCGCTGGCGGCGGGTCGCGGGTTCGAGGCCGCCGAGGTGCAGGGCTCGGCCAAGGTGGCCATCATCGGCCAGACCGTGGCGCAGCAGCTGTTTGGTGACGCCGACCCGATCGACCAGGTGATACGGGTCAAGAAGATTCCGGTCACCGTCATTGGCGTCTTGGACAAGAAGGGCCAGAACTCGCTGGGGCAGGACCAGGACGATATGGTGCTGGTTCCGATCAGCACCTACCGCAATCGCATTCAGGGCGGCGTGGGCGGTAAGCAAAAGCGCATTGGCTCGATCAGCGTGAAGGTGCGCGAAGGCCAGGACATGAAAGCCGCCGAGGAGGGCATCCGCGACCTGCTGCGACAGCGCTTTCGGGTGCAGCCCGGGGCGGACGATCCCTTCACCGTTCGCAACCTCACCGAGATCCTGCAGGCCCAGGAGTCCGCCAGCCGGGTGATGGCCATGCTGCTGGCGGCGGTGGCGGGTATCAGCCTGATCATTGGCGGCATCGGCATCATGAACATCATGTTGGTCAGCGTGACCGAGCGCACGCGCGAGATCGGCTTGCGCATGGCGGTGGGGGCGCGTGGGCGCGACATCCTGGCGCAGTTTCTGATCGAGGCCGTCACCCTGAGCCTCATTGGCGGTGCGATTGGCGTGGCTCTGGGCGGCATCGCCACCTGGGCGGTGGTCTATTTCGCCGGCTGGCAAGTGAGCATGTCTGGCAGCTCGATCGCGCTGGCCGCGGGGTTCTCGGCGCTGGTGGGCGTGTTTTTTGGTTTCTATCCGGCGCGGCGCGCCTCGCGCCTGCTGCCGATCGAAGCCTTGCGCCACGAGTGAGGCCGCTGCAGCTGAGGCTACGGCGATAATCGCGGATCCGTTTTCAGGGAGCGCGCGTGGACATCCTCTTGCTGGTCAAGGCCGCCATCATGGGCGTGGTCGAGGGCCTGACCGAATTCCTTCCGATCTCCAGCACCGGCCACCTGATTCTGGCCGGTGCGCTGCTCGGGTTTGATGACGAGAAGGCCAAGGTCTTTGATATCGCCATCCAGACCGGCGCGATCTTCGCGGTGATCCTGGTGTACTGGCAAAAAATCCGCGACACGGTGCGTGCCCTGCCCACCGAGCGCCAGGCGCAGCGCTTTGCGCTCAATGTGCTGATTGCCTTCGTACCCGCCGTGGTGCTGGGGCTGCTGCTTGGCAAAGCGATCAAGGCGCACCTGTTCACGCCCGCGGTGGTGGCCAGTGCCTTCATCGCCGGCGGCCTGATCATCTTGTGGGTCGAGCGGCGGCCGCAGTCTGAGGCCCGCATCCACGACGTCGATGCGATGACGCCCTGGGACGCCCTGAAGGTGGGTCTGGTGCAGTGCCTGGCCATGATCCCGGGCACCAGCCGTAGCGGGGCCACCATCATCGGAGGGATGATGCTGGGGCTCTCACGGCGGGCCGCCACCGATTTTTCGTTCTATCTGGCCATCCCCACCCTGATCGGTGCGGGCGCTTACAGCCTGTACAAAGACCGGGCCCTGCTGTCACTCCAGGATCTGCCGATGTTCACGGTCGGTCTGGTCTTTTCATTCGCCAGTGCCTGGTTGTGCGTGCGCTGGCTGCTTCGCTACATCTCGACCCACAGCTTTGTGCCCTTCGCCTGGTATCGCATCGCCTTTGGGGTGATCGTGCTGGGCACCTCGTGGAGCGGCCTGGTGGCCTGGAAGGCCTGAAGCCCTGGCGGCGGGCTGCGTTAGAACGCCAGCAGCGCCGCCTCGATGGCCGCCGCCGTGGCGGCCGGCTTTTCCATCGGGAACAGGTGCGTGCCTTCCAGCAGGGTGACGCGCCCGTGCGTGGCTTTCTCGGTCAGCGCCAGGCCCACTTGCTTTAACTCGGTGGACTGGGTGCCGCCGATGAAGGCGGCCGGGCATTTCAGCGGATGGCGCTGTAGCAAACGGTCGATGGTGTGGGGCAGGGTGTTGTAGATCGCGGTCTCGATCGTTCGATCGAAGGAGAGCACACGCTGGCCGTCGGCCGCATGCGTGCAGTGGGTGACGTAGTCGTGCAGCACCTGCGGGTCCCAGCGGGCGAAAGCCTTTTTGTGCTGGAAATGTTCCAGCGCCGCCTGCAGGCTGGGCCAGCGCTCACGCCGGTGGCGACTGACCGCGCCGGGCGACACCGCACCGATCATGGTCGTGTGCTTGGCGGCGCTGACGGCGGTGGCCTTCCAGCCCCCGAGCAAGGGCGAATCCAGCATTACCACGCCGCGTGCGACTTCGGGATGGCGGGCCGCGCACATCACGCTCAGGAACCCGCCCAGGGAGTGACCCACCAGGTAGGCAGGCTCGCCGGCTTCGACGGCTTCACGCTCGGCGAATTCGTGCAGTTGGGTGACCAGGTTCGTCCAGTTGTTGGTGACCGGGAAACGAGGGTCATGGCCGAACTTGTCCAACGCCTTGACCTTGAAGCCGCGCGCACGCAGGTGCTTGAACAGCACGCCGTAGGTGGCGGCCGGGAAGCTGTTGCCGTGCGAGAAGACCAGGAGGCTCAAATGAGCTTGTCCTCGGGGCGCGTGATTTTGCGCAGAGGTTGGCTGCGCTCGTCTTGTACGCGCAGGGGCGTGTCGGTGGGGGTGCCGCTGTCCCAGATCGGGTCGTCCAGGCTGTCAAAGACCTCGCGCAGCTTCTGGCCCCAGGTGGCGTGCAGCATGCGGTAGTAGGGGTTGTCCGTGCCGATGCAGGCCATCTTGTCGGTCTGGAGCCGACCGGCTTCATAGACCACCAGGTCCAGCGGCGTGCCCACCGAGAGGTTGGACTTCATGGTGGAGTCCATCGACACCAGCGCGCACTTGGCGGCTTCGTCCAGGGGCGTGTCGGGCGTGAGCACGCGATCGAGCACCGGCTTGCCGTACTTGGATTCACCAATCTGGAAGTAGGGCGACTCGGCGGTGGCTTCGATGAAGTTGCCCGCGGAATAGACATTGAACAGGCGCATGCCTTCACCCTGAATCTGGCCGCCAAAAATCAGGGAGACATTGAATTCCACGCCCGCGTGCTTGAGCGATTCGGCGTCGCGGTCGTAGACGCGGCGCACGGCCTGACCCAGCACGCGCGCGGCATCGAACATGCTCTTGGCGTTCCAGATGGTGATGGGGTCGCCGCCTTCGTGGTTCTTCAGTTGTTCGACCTGCAGGATCTCGCGCACCGATTGCGAGATCGACAAATTGCCCGCCGAGAGGAGCACCATGAAGCGATCGCCCGGGCGCTCGTACACAATCATTTTGCGGAAGGTGCTGATGTGGTCCACGCCCGCATTGGTGCGCGAATCGGACAGGAACACCAGGCCTGCATTGAGCTTGATGCCGACGCAGTAGGTCATGACTTGCTTTTCAGTTTTTTCAGTTGATAGAGCGCGTCGAGGGCATCGCGCGGGCTCAGGGCATCGGGATCCAGTGCATCGAGGGCCGCTTCCACCGCGCTGGCGGGGGTTTGCGGCGGCTCGGGCGGGGCGGCAAACAAGTCTACCTGCTCCCGCGTTTGGGTCTGCTGCGTCTCCAGAGCGGCCAGGGCGTGGCGGGCGTGATTCACCACGGCGGCAGGCATGCCGGCCAGACGGGCCACCTGAATGCCGTAGCTGCGGCTGGCAGGCCCGGGCTGCAACTCGTGCAGGAAGACGATGTCGTGGCCGGCCTCGGTGGCACTCACATGCCAGTTCACCGCCGCATGGTGACGCGCCGGAAACTCGGTCAACTCGAAATAGTGGGTGGCAAACAGGGTGTAGGCCTGCGTCTTGTCATGCAAGTGGGCGGCAATGCCCGAGGCCAGGGCCAGGCCGTCGAAGGTCGATGTGCCGCGGCCGATTTCGTCCATCAGCACCAAACTGTGGGGCGTGGCGGCGTGCAAGATCTGCGCCGCTTCGGTCATCTCCAGCATGAACGTGGATTGGGCATTGGCCAGATCGTCGGCGGCGCCAATGCGGGTGTGGATGGCATCGAGGGGGCCCAGGCGACAGGCTGATGCGGGCACGTAAGACCCCATGGAGGCGAGCAGGCAGATCAAAGCGACCTGGCGCATATAGGTGGATTTGCCGCCCATATTGGGCCCGGTGATCACTTGCATCCGCTGGCGCGGGCCCAGCATCGTGTCGTTCGGGATGAAGCTGCCGCCGGTGGTCTCGGCCAGGCGCGCTTCCACCACCGGGTGGCGGCCCTTTGCAATCTCGATGCCCGGCTCTTTCATGAATTGCGGGCGGCACCAGTTCAGCGTGAGGGCGCGCTCGGTCAGGGCGCACAGGGCGTCGAGTGAGGCCAGGGCCTGGGCCAGGCGGGTGAGTGCGGGCACAGGGTCTTGCAGTTGGTCCAGCAGCTGCTCGTACAGCCATTTTTCGCGGGCGAGGGCGCGCTCCTGCGCTGACAGGGCCTTGTCTTCGAAGGCCTTGAGTTCGGGTGTGATGAAGCGCTCGGCGTTCTTCAGGGTCTGGCGGCGGCGGTAGTCGTCGGGGACTTTGTCTAACTGGCCCTGGGTGATCTCGATGTAGAAGCCGTGGACCTTGTTGTATTGCACCCGCAGGTTGGCGATGCCGGTGCGTTCGCGCTCCTGCGCCTCGAGCTTGACCAGGAAGCTGTCGGCGTTGTTCTGGATGGCGCGCAGTTCATCGAGTTCGGCATCAAAGCCTGTGGCGAACACACCGCCATCGCGCACCATGGCGGCGGGTTCGTCCATCAAGGCGCGCGCCAGCAGCGCGTCGCAGCCCGGGGGCGGCACGAGGTCGGTGCCGATACGCGCGAGCAGGCCAGGCTGACCGGTCAGAGCCGGGGCCAGAGCCGCGGCCTTCGCCAAGGAGTGGCGCAGGCCCACCAGCTC
>CANGSD010000060.1 GCA_947455875.1 Comamonadaceae bacterium | reverse complement strand
CGGGCATGGCCAAGAACACCTACGGCACGGGCTGCTTCATGTTGATGCACACGGGCGCGCATTTCCAAACGTCGGCCAACGGTCTGATCACCACCCGCACCGCGCAAATCGGAGATGACGCGGGGTATGCCCTCGAGGGCAGCGTGTTCGTGGGCGGCGCAGTGGTGCAGTGGCTACGCGATGGCTTGCAGGCGATTCGCAGCAGCGCCGAGGTCGAGGCGCTGGCCGCCAGCGTGCCCGATGCGGGCGGCGTGTCGCTGGTGCCCGCCTTCACCGGCCTGGGCGCGCCCTACTGGCAGCCCGATGCCCGCGGCACCATCACCGGCCTCACGCGGGGCTCCACCTTGGCGCACATCGCGCGCGCGGCGCTCGAGAGCATCGCCTGCCAAAGTGCGGCGCTGTTGCAAGCCATGAGCCGCGACGCGCAGGCCGCGGGTGGCGCGCCGCTGGCCCAATTGCGCGTGGACGGCGGTGCCAGCGTGAACAACCTCTTGATGCAGTTCCAGGCCGACCTGCTGGGGATCCCGGTGGTGCGCCCTGCGATCACCGAGACCACGGCTCTGGGCGCGGCCTGGCTCGCAGGCCTGTCCGCCGGCGTGTATGGCGGCCTGTCGGATCTCACGTCGCTGTGGCGCGCCGACCGCGTGTTCGAGCCGATGTGGGACCGTGCACGCGCCCAGGAGCGCATGGCGCAATGGGAGCATGCGGTGCGCCAGACGACGGCGGCCTGAGGGGTCTCAGGCGGCAGCCTTCATCGGCCGTCCGCCAAAGATCGCGGTGCCCACGCGCACCATGGTGCTGCCGGCTGCAATCGCGGCTTCGAGATCCGACGTCATCCCCATCGAGAGCGTGTCCAGCGCCAGCCCCTGCGCACGCAGTTGGTCGAACAGCGCGCGTGCGCGCAGATGCACCGCGCGCTGTGATTCAAAGTCGGGTGCGGGCTCTGGAATCGTCATGAGCCCGCGCAAAACCAGATGGGGTAGCGCGGCGATCTCACGCGCCAGTGCCAGCGTCTCCTCAGGCATCACGCCGGCCTTGTTGGCACCGCCGTCGATGTTGACCTGGATGCAGACGTTCAGCGGCGCCAGGTGGGCGGGCCGCTGCTGTGACAGGCGCTGCGCGGTCTTGAGTCGATCGACGGTGTGGGCCCAGTCGAAGTGTTCGGCCACCAGGCGCGTCTTGTTGCTCTGAATTGGGCCGATGCAGTGCCATTCCAGGCGCGGCGCAGCGGCATCCTCGGCCAGGGTCGCCATTTTCTCGACCGCCTCTTGCAGGTAGTTCTCGCCAAAAGCGCGCTGCCCGCAGTCGGCGGCCGCGCGCACGGCTTCAGGCCCGAAGGTCTTGGACACCGCCAGCAGCGTGACCTCGGCGGGCGTGCGCCCGGCCGCCTGACAGGCCGCCTGAATGCGCGCGCGCACCTGCTCCATATTTAATGAAATGGTATTCATAATGGCCGATTTCGGCATCGCTTCCTCATGGTCATGAACATCCACCAGCTGCTGGCCTTCAGCGTCAAGAACAAGGCCTCCGACCTGCACCTGTCAGCGGGCCTGCCCCCGATGATCCGCGTGCACGGCCAGATGTGCCGCATCAACGTCGAGCCGCTGTCGCACGCCCAGGTCGGCGCGATGCTCGCCGACATCATGACCGAGACCCAGCGCCGTCACCATCAGGAGACGCTGGAGTGCGATTTTTCCATCGAGCTGCCGGGCCTGTCGCGGTTTCGGGTCAATGCATTTCACCAAAGTCGCGGCGCTGCCGCCGTGCTGCGGGCCATTCCCTCGCGTGTGCTGACCTTGCAGGAGTTGGGTGCCCCGGCGATCTTTGCCGAACTTGCGCTGCGCCCGCGCGGGCTCGTGCTCGTGACCGGCCCCACCGGCTCGGGCAAGTCCACCACGCTGGCCGCCATGGTCCATCACCTCAATGACACCGAGGCCGGCCACATCCTCACCGTCGAAGACCCGATCGAGTTCGTACACGAATCGCGCAAATGCCTGGTCAATCAGCGCGAGGTCGGGCCCATGACGCATTCGTTTTCCGCCGCCTTGCGCGCCGCCCTGCGCGAAGACCCCGACGCCATCCTGGTGGGCGAGCTGCGTGACCTGGAAACCATCCGCCTGGCCATGACCGCCGCCGAGACCGGCCACCTGGTCTTCGCCACCTTGCACACCGCCAGCGCCGCCAAGACCATCGACCGCATCATCGATGTCTTCCCCGCCGAGGAAAAAGAGATGGTGCGCGCCATGCTCGCGGAATCGCTGCAGGCGGTGATCGCCCAGACCCTGTGCCGCCAGGCCGATGGCGCTGGCCGCGTCGCGGCGCACGAGGTGATGCTCGCCACCTCCGCCATCCGCAACCTGATACGCGAGAACAAGGTGGCCCAGATGTATTCCGCCATGCAGACCGGCGCCGCCACTGGCATGCAGACCCTGGACCAGGCCCCGGCCGATCTGGTGCGCCGGCGCCTGATCACGCCGGCCGAGGCGCGTTCCAAGGCGCGCCACCCCGAGAACTTCGCAGGCTGAGGCCTGTCGAGGTACCCGACCAAAGCGCTGCCCCAGGATTTATCCCCAAGGACAACTCGGGTTGCCTTCGTTTAAGGTTCGGGCATGAGCACCACCAACCCCAAAACCTACGAATCCGTCCCCCCGCGCAAAGTCGCCTTTCTGGGCCTGGGCGTCATGGGCCTGCCCATGGCCGGTCACCTGGCCCTGGCGGGTCACGATGTCACCGTCTACAACCGCAGCGCCCCCAAGGCGCAGGCCTGGGTGGCCGAGTTCAAGGGCCGCATGGCGCCCACGCCGCGTGAAGCGGTCGCGGGCTGCGACATCGTCTTTTGCTGCGTCGGCAACGACGACGACCTGCGCTCCGTGGTCCTGGGCCCCGACGGCGCCTTCGCCGGCATGAAGCCCGGCGCGGTCTTTGTGGATCACACCACGGCCTCGGCCAACGTCGCGCGCGAGCTCGATGCCCAGGCGCGTGCCAAGGGCCTGGTCTTTATCGATGCGCCGGTGTCCGGTGGTCAGGCCGGCGCGCAAAACGGCATGCTCACGGTGATGTGTGGCGGTGATGCCGCCGCCTTCGAGTCCGTGCGCCCCGTGGCCATGGCCTTCTCGCGTGCCTTCACCCTCCTGGGCGCCAGCGGCGCCGGTCAATTGGCCAAGATGGTCAACCAGATTTGCATCGCCGGTTTGGTGCAGGGCCTGTCCGAGGCCATCGCCTTCGGCCAGAAGGCCGGCCTGGACATGCACCAGGTGCTGGAGGTGATCGGCAAGGGCGCCGCCCAGAGCTGGCAGATGGACAACCGCGGCAAGACCATGATCGACGACAAGTTCGATTTCGGCTTCGCGGTGGATTGGATGCGAAAGGACCTGGGCCTGGTGCTGGACGAGGCCAAGCGCAATGGCGCGCGCCTGCCCGTCACCGCGCTGGTCGATCAGTTCTACGCCGACGTGCAGGGCATGGGCGGTCAGCGCTGGGACACGTCCAGCCTGATCCGGCGCCTGCGCTGACGCGCCCTTTGCCCTTTACTTGGCGGCGCTGGCAGGCTGCAGCGGCGCCAGGGCGGGCGCTGCAGCCGGCGTGGCCACTGCGCCGGCGGCTGCGGCCTTGGGCGCGATGCGGGCCAGTTCTTCTTCGCTGATGATCTCAAACACGCGCACCACGCGGTTGACGCCACTGATCTGACGTACCACGGCCGTGGCCCGCTCCGATTCGCGTTGGGTCACACGACCCATGAGATAGACCGCCCCCCGCTCGGTCACCACCTTGAAGGCGGTGGCGGTCAGGTCCTTGGCATCGACCAGGCTGGCCTTGATCTTGCCGGTGATGAAGATGTCGGTACTGCGCTGGGTCAGGGTGCTGGCGCTCATGACGCCCAGTTCGTTGACGACGCTGCGCACGTTGTCCAGCTTGGCCACGGTTTGTTCGGCCAGTTGCTTGGTGGCGGCGTCGGGCACTTCACCGGTCAGGAGCACCTGGCGGTTGTAGCTGGTCACGTTGATGTGGGCGCGGCTACCCAGGATTTCGCCCAGGCGACTCCTGGCGCGCAGCTCGATGGTTTCGTCTTCGAGTTGTGAGCCGGACGTGCGGCGGTCCACCATCATCAGCGTGCCGACCGCAGCACCTCCGATCAGCAGCGGCGCGCAGCCAGACAGGGTGGTGGCCAGCAGGACGGCTGCGAGCGTGGGGAGGGCAAGGCGTTGCATGGGGGTCATGTCGTGGTCTCCTGTTCCTGGTCTCCGAGCAATTGGGCGTCGACCCCGTCGCACAAGCAATGCAGGACGAGGAGGTGCACTTCGTGGATACGCGGCGCGCGGTCATGCGGCACGCAGATGTTCACATCGGTTTCGCGCAGGGCCTGGGCCAATCGGCCACCGCCCTGCCCGGTGAGGGCCACCACCGACATTTCGCGCTCGTGGGCCGCTTGCACCGCAGCCAGCACGTTGGCGCACTGACCGTCGACCGAGAGGGCCAGCAGCACGTCGCCGCTTTGGCCCAGGGCGCGCACCTGGCGCGCGTAGACCTGGTCGAAGTCCTGGTAGGTGCCCACGCCGGTGAGGAGGGCCGTGTCGGCACTCAGGGCGATGGCGCCGAGCTCGGGCCGCTCACGCTCAAAGCGGCCGACGAACTTGGCGGAAAAATTCTGGGCGTCTGCTGCCGACCCGCCGTTGCCGCAGGTCAAGACCTTGCCGCCGCTGGTGACGCAGGCCAGCACCGCCTGGATGGCGTCGGCGATCGGCTTGGTCAGCGACTGCGCGGCCTGGTACTTGAGGTCGGCGCTGTCGATGAAATGCTGTTGGATTCGTTGTTCGAGCATCTGCGGGGATGATAACGCCCGCGTGTGCCTGCGCCGCTTCAGGCGGCGTCGAAAGCCGCCTTGAGCCAATGGACGCTCTGGCCCTCGATGGCCACCACGTCAAAGCGGCAGGCCGGCGGCTGTGGCAGGCGCATCAGGTAGTGGCGCGCTGCGAAGATGATGCGTCGACGTTTGCTGGCCCCCACGCTGGCGGCGGCACCACCGAAGCGGGCGCTGGCGCGTTGGCGCACTTCGGCGAACACCAGGGTGCCGTTGGGTTCGCGCAGGATCAGGTCGATCTCGCCGCCGCCGCGCCCGGGAGTTCGATAATTGCGTTGGACGAGGCGCAGGCCCGCGCCGGCCAGGTGCGCCAGGGCGAGCGCCTCGGCCGCGTCGCCCGTCTGCTTCGTTGTCGTGGCCCGTTTTGCCAGGAGTTTCATGACCGCTTCGTTCGCCTCCGCCCTGAAGGCCGCCCGTGAGGCCGCCGGTGCCCAGAATTACCCACAGGGGGCACTCTATGTGGTGGCCACGCCGATTGGCAATCTCTGCGACATCAGCCTGCGAGCCCTGCATGTGCTCGAACTGGCCGATGCCATCGCCTGCGAGGACACGCGCCACACGCAGGCCCTGCTGCGCGCGCTGGGCCTGGATCGGCCCTCGGGGGGGCTGATCGCGGTGCACCAGCACAATGAATCCGAGGCCGCGCAGGAGGTGCTGGCGCGCCTGCAAGCGGGCCAGCGCGTGGCCTATGCCAGCGATGCCGGCACGCCGGCGGTGAGCGACCCCGGCGCGCGCCTGGTGGCCGCAGTGCAGGCGGCGGGGCTGCGCGTGATTCCCTTGCCCGGTGCCAGCAGCGTGACGGCGGCCCTGAGTGTGGCGGGTGCCTGGAGCGAAGCGCCGGGCTTTGTCTTTGGTGGCTTTTTGCCAGCCCGCGCGGGCGAGCGCGCCGCCGCCGTGCAGGCCTTGGCGCAGGAGTCGCGTGCGGTGGTCCTGCTCGAGGCGCCGCATCGCATCGCCGATCTGGCGCAGGCGCTGACCCCCCTGGGTCCGCGGCCGCTGACCGTGGGGCGTGAACTGACCAAGCAGTTCGAGCAGGTGCACACGCTGACCTGCCAGGATCTGAGCGCGTGGCTTGCGGCGGATGCCTCGCGCAGCCGAGGCGAGTTCACGCTCGTGCTGCATCCCCAGGCCGCAGCGCCTGCGGCCGATGACGGCATGGCCTTGCTTGAATTGCTGCTGCCCGAGTTGCCGGTCAAGACCGCGGTGCGCATCGCCGCCGAGGCCAGTGGCGCTTCACGCAATGCCTTGTATGACGCCGCCTTGCGTTGGCGCAAGGCCGCCGGCGAATCCGCAGACGAATCCGTGGGCGATTGAGGCGCCGCGCCTCACACCGATAGCGGATCGACGTCCACGGCCCACCGCAGCATGCCCGGCTCGCGCAGCGCGTGCAGGGTCTCTTGCCACGCCAGCAAAAACCGTTGCAGCGCCGGGCGTGAGGCGCTTTCCACCAGCAGCTGCGCCCGTTCCACATTGGCGATGCGCTGCACCGACATCGGCACCGCTGCATACATCACCACCTGGCCGGTCGCATCCAGGGTCTGACCCGCATCGCGCGCTGCATTCAGAAAGGCCTGTGCCGCCTCCTGCGTGCGGGCCTCGGCGCGCACCAGGGCCTGAAAGGCAAAGGGTGGCATGCCGGCCTGTAGTCGTTCGGTCAATTGCGTGGCGGCGAAGGTCGGATAGTCGTGGCGGCGCAGCGCCGCGAACAGCGGGTGCGTCGGGTTCCAGGTTTGCACCCACATCTCGCTGTGGCCCGCCTGCGCCGCGTCGCGCCCGGCCCGGCCTGCGGCCTGCATCAACAGCGCGAACAGGCGCTCGGGCGCACGAAAGTCGCTGGAGAACAAGGCCGTGTCCGGGTTGATGGCGGCCACCAGGGTGATGCGCCGGAAATCGTGTCCCTTCGTGACCATCTGCGTGCCCACCAGCACGTCGACATCGCCCGCATGCACCTGGGCCAGTTGCGCCTCCAGTGCCCCCTTGGCGCGTGTGGTGTCGGCGTCCATGCGGGCCACGCGCACGGGCCGTGCCGCATCGCCCTCGGCATTGCCTGGACGCTGCACCTGCGCGAGCAAGGCGGCGATTTGTTCTTCCAGCTGCTCGGTGCCGCGCCCCACCGGCGCGATGTCCACGTTGCCGCAGGCCGGGCAGGCGCGCGGCACCCGCTCGGTGTAGCCGCAGTGGTGGCAACGCAAGGTGCGGTCGATCTTGTGAAAGACGCGAAAGGTGCTGCAATGAGGGCAGTCGCTTTTCCAGTCGCAGGCGGTG
>CANGSD010000059.1 GCA_947455875.1 Comamonadaceae bacterium | reverse complement strand
TGAGCGATGCCGACGACCCCGACGTGGTGCTGACCGACTACACCGGCGCCAAGCGCGTGTGGATCGAGGTCGGGCAGCCCGACGACAAGGCGCTGCTCAAGGCCTGCAGCAAGGCCGATCGGGTGCGTCTGTATTGCTTCGCGCATTCGGCCGACATCTGGTGGCGCGGTATCGAGACCAAGCTCTCGCGCCTCAATAGCCTCGAGGTGTTTCGCGTTCCCAGCGAGAGCAGCCAGCAACTGGCGGCCCTGGCGGCGCGCAGCATGCAGCTGCAAGCCACGGTGCAAGAAGGTGTGCTCACGCTGGGCGACGGTCAACGCACCGTCGACATCGAGCCCCTACGCTGGAAGTAAGCGCCGCGACGCCCCGGCCTCAGGGCTGCGGGGTGCTCGGTGTCCGCGGGCCTTCCGCCGCCCGCTCGCTGTAGCGATTGAAACGCCAGGCATCGCCCTCGATCGTGATACGGCGCCAGGTGGCGCGCTTGTCTGCCGGCGACATGGAGGGCCAGTGCTGCACCTCGTCGAAGGTGCGGCCACATCCCTTGCACATCGCATCGCCCTGGCTGGTCGAACAGATCGCGATGCAAGGCGTATCGGGCGTGGTGTCGTACCAGGCCTTCCAGGCGGCATACGCCGCCGTCGGAAACCCTTTTTCCGCGGCCTCATCCTCGTGGTGAAACACCATGAGGGCATAGACCTCGGCCAGGGCCCGCAACTCGGGCGCGAGCGTGATGCCGTCGGGGGACGGCTTCTTCTCGCGCCAATAGTTGATGGCGGCTTCGATGTCGGTGATGTGAATGGCGGGCATGGCGAAGGGAGGCGGATGATAGCGCCTGCGCAGCACCCGGGGAGCGGATGCTATTCTTATCCCATGAAACTGATCGCCAAGTGGCTGCTAAGCGCCACGGCCTTGTTGTTTGTCGCCCAGGTCTATGAGGGCGTGGCCGTGACCAGCTTCATGGCGGCTCTGGGCGCGGCCTTTGTGATCGGCCTGCTCAATCTCTTTGTGCGACCGATCCTGGTGCTCCTGACCTTGCCGGTTACCGTGCTCACGCTGGGCCTGTTCCTGTTCATCATCAACGCGCTGATGTTCTGGTGGGCCGCCAGCTTTCTCGACGGGCTGCACGTCACCGGATTTGGCGCCGCCCTCCTGGGCTCGCTGATGTACTCGGTGCTGGGTGTGCTGATCGACCTAGCGCTCGAGCGCCTGTTCGCGAAGTAAGGCTTCTACCGCACGCGCACGCGTGTCGATGATCGACGCCTCGATGTGATCGGACGTGCCCTTGCGCGCCAGCTCCTGGGCCGCGCGCAGGCGGTCCATCGCCGCCGGGTAATCCAGCCAGGCGACGCGTGCCTCGGCCTCTGAACGGATGGCGCGCAGCATCTGGCCTTGCGCCGCCTGCGCCGTCGCCAACGTTTGCCAAGCCGTGCCGTCGGTCGGGTTCAAGGTC
Source organism: Comamonadaceae bacterium (assembly GCA_947455875.1). The sequence goes on along the minus strand of CANGSD010000059.1, from coordinate 5,692 downwards.
ACCCAGGTTTGCAGACGCTGCACCGCTTCATCGGGCCGACCTACACGCACCGCCGCCTGCGCCATCATCAAGGTCTCGGGGCGGGCCTGCGAGGTGCCGACTTCGGCCAGTGCGCGCGCCGCATCGCCACTGGCCAGGGCCACTTCGACGGACAGCAGACGCGCCAGGCGCGCGCCCACCCGATCGGCGGCCAGGTGTTCGGCCAGTTGCTCCTGGTAGCGGCGAGCGCGTGCCGGCTCTCGCAGTTGGAGGGCCGCCAGCGCGCCGGCATACAAGGCCGCGGCACGCCGCTGCAGCGGGGCGTCTGCGGGGATGGCGTCGGCCTCGCGCACCAGGGCCTGATACAACTCGACCCCACCGGTGGACAGCGCACGCGCGCGCGCCGCCATCAGCGCATGTTCCAGGTCGGGCCGCTGGGGGGCGGGGCGCTCGCCCAGGGGCTGGCGCGAGCGCATGTCCACGATGCGTTCCAGCGTCAGCGGGTGGGTGCGCAGATAGGGAAAGGCGCCGTTGTCGTTCAGCCGGGAGGACTGCTGGAGCTTTTCGAACATCGTCACGAAGCCCTGCCCCTCAAAGCCCGCCTGCGTCAGCACGCCCAGGCCGATGCGATCGGCTTCGCGCTCCATGTCACGCGAGAAATTGAGCTGCCCCTGCACCGCAGTGGCCTGACCGCCCGCGATCAGGGCGGCCGCCGCGTCCGGGCTCTTGGAGGCCGCCAAGGCGCCCAGAATGACCGCGCCGATCACCCAGGGTGTCTGACGCTTGTCCTGCGACATGATGCGGGCGATATGGCGTTGGGTGACGTGACTGAGTTCGTGGGCCAGCACCGACGCCAGTTCGTCGCGGCGCGTGGTCACGGCCAGCAGGCCTAGGTGCAGCCCCAGCCAGCCTCCGGGCAGGGCAAAGGCGTTGATGCTGCGGTCTCTGCCCAGAAGCACGCGCCAGGCATAGCGTTGCTCCATATCGGGCGTCAACTCGCCGCGCACGCGGGCGGCGGCGAGCAGCGGCTGCCACAGGCTTTGGATGTATTCCCCGAGCACGGGGTCGTCGATGTAATCCGGGTCGCGATAGAGCTCGCGCGCGATGCGCTCGCCGATACGGCGCTCGGCGCTGGGCGTGAGCTCGTAGGCGTCCCCCAGGGTTGGAAGCTGCGCGGGCACGGGCGAGCACGCGATGGCCAGGGCCAGCGCCGTGGCGACGGCGCGGCGCAAGTGGAATCCTCGGCCCCGTATCATGGAATCTTTCCTACCTCTGGTGATCTTCCGATCCGAACTACCCAGTATGAGTTCACCTCTCACGCATTTTGACGCCCAGGGCCAGGCCCATATGGTGGATGTGTCCGCCAAGCCGGCCACCCACCGGGTGGCCGTGGCCCGAGGCCGCATCCGCATGGAACCGGCCACCTTGCAGCGCGTGACCGAAGGTACCGCAAAAAAGGGCGATGTCCTGGGCGTGGCCCGGATCGCGGGCATTCAGGCCGCCAAAAAGACCAGCGACCTGATTCCCCTGTGCCACCCGCTGGCGCTCACGCGCGTGGCCGTCGAGTTCGAGATCGAGCCCCAAAGCGCCTCGGTCGCCTGCCAGTGCACCGCCGAGACCGTAGGACCCACCGGCGTCGAGATGGAGGCCCTGACCGCGGTGCAAGTCGCCCTCCTCACGATCTATGACATGTGCAAAGCGGTGGATCGGGGCATGACCATCACCGATGTGGGGTTAGCGGAAAAGCATGGCGGCAAGTCGGGCTCCTGGGTCGCCCCCGCCTGATCCTGTGACCCTCACCCGCCAACAAACCACCCTGCTGGTGATCCTCACCCTGGTGTGGGGCTTGAACTGGCCGATCATGAAGATGGGAGTGACGGGCTATCCGCCGCTCTCGTTTCGCAGCCTCAGCATGTTGCTGGGCCTGCCTTTCCTGGCTCTGGTGCTGTATCTGGGCAAGGTGACCTTTGTCGTGCCCCGGGCCCAATGGCGCGAGCTGCTGGTGCTGGCCGTCACCAATATGTTCGTTTGGCATGTGCTGGTCATCGTGGCCATCCAGGATCTCTCCAGCGGACGCTCGGCCATCCTGTGCTACACGATGCCGATTTTTTCGGCCATCTTCGGCATGCTCTGGTTCGGCGCGACGATGCAGCGCCGCGCCTGGGTCGGCATCCTCGCGGCCGCTCTGGGCGTGCTCCTGCTGCTGTGGCACGAGTTGAGCAGCTTCAGCGGCAAGCCGTTCGGCGTGCTGCTGGCGCTCACGGGTGCCGCTGCGTGGGCGCTGGGCACCCAGCAAATCCGCCGCACCCGCATGACCGTGCCCACCCTCACCATCGTGTTCTGGATGACCGCCATGACCACGTTGCTGATGACGGTGCTGGCCTGGGCCTTCGAACGCGAGCGCTGGAGCGCACCGCCAGCCCTGACCTGGACGGCGATCGTCTACAACGCCTTCGGCGTCTTCGTGTTCGCGCAAGCCACCTGGTTGACGCTGGCGCGCAACCTGCCTCCGCTGGCCTCGACCCTGAGCGTGATGTTCATCCCGGTGCTGGGCGTCTTCAGCGGCGCAGTGCTGCTCAAAGAGCCTCTGTACTGGCAGGACTGGACGGCCATTGCGCTGATCGTAGTGGCCATCGCCTCGGTGCACTGGCCAGCGCGGCCCTCAATGCCTCAGGGTGCGCGAGAGGCTTGAGGGCGGCTGGCCCATTGCGCGTACTCGTCGGGGAACGCTGCGCGAAACCGCGCTTCGTGCCAAGCCACGCGCTCGCCCTGCCCCACAACCTCCAGCGCAGCGATCAATTTCTCGATCACCTGCGGCTCTGGCGAGTAGCGCAAGACGCGCTCGCCCATGTCGGCCAGGCGGCCCGCATTGGCCAACGTCAACGGCGTGGTAGTGAACTCGGCGAACTCGACCTGCCCCTTGAACAAAACGCTGTGGCGCGCGCTGGCGCTGGCGCCGGAGGGGTAGAGCGCACTGCGCTCCTGCGGCGGCAGATAGATCTGTGAGGTGCGGTGGTAGTCCCAACCCACATACAGCACGGCCACCAAGGCCAGCGCCCACGGCGCGCGCTGCGCCCGCGGCATCGGCGCGCCGCCGCGCGGCTCGCGTCGCGACCCCAACAAGACGGCCGCCAGAATCACGGCCAGTTGGAAGGGCCCGTACCACAGCGGGTACTCGACCATGCTGTGCAAGAGGATCACCCCGAGCACCGCCCAGGCCAGCAGCCGGTGCGGTGCACGCTCGCGCCAGGGGCGCCCGAACACGAGCAGGGCCAGCAGGAGCGCCACCAGCAGGAGCGCCACCGGCCATCCCAGTTCGACGGCAGCATGCAAGATGAGGTTGTGCGCGTTGTCGACGATCAGGCAAAAGCGCTCGCCGGGATAGAGGGTGGCGTAGTGCGCGTAGTCCAGCATGCCGGGGCCCCAGCCGGTCCAGGGGTGCTGGGCCGAGAGATGCAGCGCGTTCTGCCACAGCACCTTGCGGCTGACGCAACTGGCGCCGCCTGCCACGCGTTCGATCATCGTGGGGGCAAGGGCCAGGGTCACGGCGTAGCTGCCGGCCGCCAGCAGCGCCCAACGGCGCCACACGGCGGGCGCTCCCCACAGGGGCGCCAGCAGCGCCACGCCGCACAGAAGGATCCAATGCAGCATGCCGGTGCGCGAGGAGGTGAGCGCACTGACCGTCGACAGCAACACCACGCAGGCAGCCAGCGCCCAGCGCAGGCGGCCTTCGAATTGGGTGATCAGGTAAAAGGCACTGGCCAGACCGATGGCCAGCAAGGTGGCCAGCTGGTTGCGCTGGCGCAGGTTGCCGTAGACCTCGCCGCCCGAGGAGGCGCTGAGCCAGAGGGTGCTCTCCGAAATCAGGCTCAAAGACTGGGCCACGCCCACGCCCGCGTTGAACACGGCGGCGATCAGCCACGAAGACGCCAGCACCAAGGCCGCAGGTTGCGGGATGGCCGGGCGCAGCAGAAACCACAGCAAGGCCGCAGAGGCCGCCATCAGCGTCTGCAGGATGATGGGCGAGGGGCCGAAAGAGGGGTTGAGGATCCAGGCGAGGGCGAGGACCAGCGCCAGAAAGGCAGCGCCCAGATTCGGGCGGGCAGGGAATGAATGCATCAGGGGTGGCGTCACACCCCCGATCATCTCAGGACCGGGCGTTCCCCTTTGGCGGCTCAGGCGTGACAGCGCTGATCAGCGGCAGGAGCCTGGCAGGGCGCGCGCGGGGATGGGGCCGCCGCCCACGTTCGCCGGGGCGGCTGTACATCTCCACGAAGCGATCGTCTGGGCCGCTGAGGCAGCCGTAAGAGCAGCCCCAGCCGCGTTCAACGGCTGGATCGTGAGCGCCCTGCCGTCGATCGCGGCATCGCCAAAGCCGCGCGTCTGCACAATGATCGTCCCGGTATCGTCGGTGTTCACCGCCGCGACGAACCGACTCGGGGTGTTCACTTCGCAGCCAAAGGCATTCGCGGCGGGTAGCGCAGCGCCACTTTGCACCACTTCACTGATGACCGTACGGCACGGACCCGCCGCCATCACCACCTCGGACATCCGCGCGCGCAGCGTGTAGTCCTGATAAGCCGGCAGCGCCACCGCCGCGAGTACACCAATGATGGCCACCACAATCATGAGTTCGATCAGGGTGAAGCCTTGTTGCAGACGTTGTTTCATGGATCCTCCGTTTTGCTATTTGATGATTTAGGTTGACATCCACAACTGCTCCGCCAACCCCGCAAGAATACCAAATCGTTCTTTTGCCCGACACCGATTCGAGCGGCATCCTCCGCACAAATCCTCACGCTGCATCGACACGCGTGACCCCATCCCAGGCGGGGTCGACCGGCCGCTCGCGCATCGCCGCCACGCGCTGCGCATAGAGGTCGCGCAAGGCCTGCGGCACCCCCTCCGAACGCAGGCTGCCCAGCAGCCGCTCACTGGAGCGCGCGTCCTGCGCGCGGTAGGCCTTGAGCAGGGCCGCCCAGGTGCGCAAGTCCTCTTGGGCGATGCGATCTGCGGCGTCGATGGGGGGCCTCGGCGCGTACACCGTCACCGGTCCCGCACGGCCGCGCACGCGCACCTTGTCCAGTTCCAGCCACTCAAAGTCGTCAGCCTCCCGACGGGTGGCCTCGCCCGCGACGATGGTGACGCCGTACACCGCCGACAGACCTTCCAGCCGTGCCGCCAGATTTACCGCATCGCCCACGACGGTGTAGGCGCGCCGCTGCGGCGAGCCCATGTCGCCCACACACATCGCGCCGCTGTTCAGGCCGATGCCCACTTCGATCTCGGGCAGGCCCTGCGCACGGTGCTCGTCGTTGAGCGTGCGCACCGCCTGCGACAGCGCCAGGGAAGCGGCCACTGCGCGCCGCGCGGAGTCGGCCGCTGCAGTGGGCGCGCCCCAGAACGCCATCACGCAGTCGCCGATGTATTTGTCGATGGTGCCGCCCCGTGCGCGAATCACCTCGGTGAGCCGACCCAGCACGCGATGCAGCAGGGCCTGTAGCGCCGCGGGCTCCATGCTTTCCGACAAGTGTGTGAAGCCGCGGATGTCGCAGAACATCACGGTCATGTGCCGGCAGGTGGCCTGCAGGGCGTCGTGCTCGGGGTCGTCCCGCATTTGCTGCGCCAGCTCGGGCGGCACATAGGCGCCGAACAAACGGGCCAGGTTTCGTTGCGCACGCCAACGTGCCACCCCACCGTAACCCATGCTGAG
>CANGSD010000058.1 GCA_947455875.1 Comamonadaceae bacterium | reverse complement strand
GGTCTCGGTGGACGAAGGTCCGGGCAAGGTCAAATTGGACAAGATCGCCACGCTCAAGCCCGCCTTCAAGAAGGACGGCACCATCACCGCCGCATCGTCGTCATCGATCAACGACGGCGCCGCCGCTCTGGTCATGATGACCGAGAGCACCGCCAAGCGCCTCGGTTGCAAGCCCCTGGCCCGTGTGGTGGCCCACGGCACCCACGCCCAGGAGCCCGAGTGGTTCACCACCGCCCCGGTGGGCGCGACGCAAAAGGCGCTGGCCAAGGCCGGCTGGAAGGTCTCCGATGTCGATCTGTGGGAAGTGAACGAGGCCTTCGCCGTCGTGCCCATGGCGCTGATGCACGAGTTGAAGGTCTCGCACGACATCGTCAACGTCAACGGCGGCGCCTGCGCGCTGGGTCACCCGATCGGCGCCTCGGGCGCGCGCATCCTGGTCACCCTGATCCACGCCCTGCAGGCCCGCGGCAAGAAGCGCGGTCTGGCCACGCTGTGCATCGGCGGCGGCGAGGGCACGGCCATGGCCATCGAGCTGGTGTAATCCGCCCATGCTGCTGACGCCCGACCAGGAAATGATCCGTGACGCGGTGCGCGCGTTCGCCCAGGAGCAGCTGTGGCCTCACGCCGCGCGCTGGGACCGCGAGCATGTGTTCCCGCGCGAGGCGCACCAGGGCCTGGCCGCCCTCGGTGCCTACGGCATCTGCGTGCCCGAGACCTATGGCGGGGCCCAGCTTGATTACGTGAGCCTGGCCCTGGTGCTCGAGGAAGTGGCCGCCGGCGACGGCGGCACCAGCACCGCAATCAGCGTCACCAACTGCCCGGTCAACGCCATCTTGATGCGCTATGGCAGCGAGGCGCAAAAGCGCCGCTGGCTCACGCCGCTGGCGCGTGGCGAGATGCTCGGCGCCTTCTGCCTGACCGAGCCCCATGTAGGCAGCGACGCTTCGGCCCTACGCACCACCGCCACGCGCCAAGGCGATGACTATGTGATCCAGGGCGTCAAGCAGTTCATCACCTCGGGGCAGAACGGCCAGGTGGCCATCGTCATCGCGGTGACCGACAAGGGCGCGGGCAAGAAGGGCATGAGCGCCTTTCTCGTGCCCACCGACACGCCCGGCTATGTCGTGGCGCGCCTGGAAGACAAGGTGGGTCAGCACTCGAGCGACACCGCGCAGATCAACTTCGACCAGTGCCGCATCCCCGCCGAGAACCGCATCGGCGAAGAGGGCGAGGGCTACCGGATCGCGCTGTCGGCGCTCGAGGGCGGCCGCATCGGCATCGCGGCGCAGAGCGTGGGCATGGCCCGCAGCGCCTACGAGACCGCCCTGGCCTATGCCAAGGAGCGCCAGAGTTTTGGCACGGCCATCTTCAACCACCAGGCGGTGGGCTTTCGCCTGGCCGACTGCGCCACGCAGCTCGAAGCCGCCCGCCAATTGGTGTGGCACGCCGCCAGCCTGCGCGATGCCGACCGGCCTTGCCTGAAAGAGGCTGCCATGGCCAAGCTCTTTGCCAGCGAGATCGCCGAGCAGGTGTGCAGCGCCGCGATCCAGACCCTGGGCGGCTATGGCTATGTGAGCGATTTCCCCGTCGAGCGCATCTGGCGCGATGTGCGGGTGTGCCAGATCTATGAAGGCACCTCCGACGTTCAAAAGATCATCATTCAACGTGCACTCTGAACCTACGCGCTTTGACGCCGTCTTGTTCGATTGCGACGGTGTGCTGGTGGACAGCGAACCCATCACCAATGGCGTCCTGCGGGACATGCTGGAAGAAGCGGGCTGGTCGCTCACGCCGCAGGACTGCATGCGCCTGTTCGTGGGCAAGGCGGTCAAGGATGAACGCGCGCTGATCGAGGCCCACACGGGCCAGCCCCTGACCGAGGCGTGGCTGGCGGCGTTTCGCGAGCGGCGTAACCAGCAGCTGCTGGCGCGCTTGGAGCCGATACGCGAGGCCCCGCAGGCGGTGGAGGCCGTCTACGCGCATCACGGTGGACGCATCGCCTGCGCCTCGGGGGCGGACCTGTTCAAGGTCCAACTTCAACTGGAAAAAACCGGGATGCTGCGCTGGTTCGAGGGGCGTATCTTCAGTGGTCACGACCTGCCGAGGTCCAAGCCGCATCCCGATGTTTATCTCGCGGCGGCCGCGGCCCTGTCGGCCGATCCACGCCGCTGCGCGGTGGTGGAAGACACCGTGACGGGTGTGACTGCCGGTGTAGCGGCAGGCGCTACGGTGTTCGGCTACAGCCCGCCGGAGTTGGGGCACGACGCGCCAGCCGCCCTGCGCGCTGCGGGCGCGGTGACGGTGTTCACCCACATGGCGCACCTGCCGCGCCTGCTGGCGACCTGGGTCTGAGTTGACTCAGCGACCCGAGGGCAAAACCCCGCGCAGCAACTGAGCCAGCTGGGTGGCCTGCACGCTGTGCACGCCGTGCAGGCGCATCAGCCGCTGTGCACCCGGCGTGAGTTCACCCAGGGTCAGGTAATGGGCCTCGCTCGCGCCCTCGCGCGCCATGGCATCGACCAGCGCCTGGACACCCTCCTCACCATGACGCGCTGCCTTCCAGCGGCGCGCCGCCACCAGGGCGATGCGGCCCTCGCGCTCGAGCCGCAGATCGGCGCCACCTTCGATGGCGCGCACCGCATGGTCCTGGGCGGTATAGGCCTGGGTGAGCGCCTTGGAGAAATCGGCCCAGCCCATGACGGATACGGCCTGCGTCAGCGCCTCGACCTGGCGCTCGCTCGGCGCGTTCCATTGGCGAACGAAGGCCACGCCACTGATCACGAAAAACGGTATCGCTCCCAGCGAGCCCACGACCTGCAAGTCGTCCGGCAAAAGCGCGAAGGCCACCAGCACGAAGACGCTGGCCAGCACGAAGCTGATCCACCACGGCTTACGCAGCAGGATCGCAAACACCGAATTGGGGGCCATCTTGAATTTCATGGGGACACCGTTCGAGGAACTTGAAGCGGATGCGATTGTGCCGTCCTCTGGGACAATCGCGCCCATCCATGGACATTCAAGACCTCCTCGGCTATATCGCTGCGACCCTGACCACGGCGGCCTTCGTGCCACAGGCCTGGAAGACGTTTCGCTCACGCGACGTCAGTGGCATCTCGCTGGGCATGTACAGCCTCTTTACCGCAGGCGTCGCGCTGTGGCTGGTCTACGGCCTGACGTTGCGCAATATGCCGATCACGGTGGCCAATGCCATCACGCTCACCCTGGCGTTGGCCGTGCTGCTGATGAAGCTGCGCTATGGGCAATCCGTACCGCCTCCAGACCCCGATCGAGACGAAGCGCCTCGTACGCGAGGCGACTGAAGTCCCTCACATTTCTACAGGCTCGACGGGCGCTCCTGCGCGTCGCGGTGGCCGTGGCCTGCATCGCCCTCCAGGCAGTGCACGGTGCACTCGATGTCCAGTGGGTGGGCGTGGGGCAGGGCCATGGCGTGTCCTTTGCCTGACCCAGGGCAAGGCTCATGCCTGCAAGCCACGCCGGTAGTCGGCGGGCGACGTGCCCGTCCAGCCGCGAAACGCGCGGATGAAGCTTTTCTCGTTGCGAAAGCCCACATCGGCCGCCACCTGCTTGACGGGTCGCGCGCTGCGCTGAAGTAACTCGCGCGCACGGGCGCTGCGCACATCGTCCTTGAGCTGTTGCAGGCTCGCTCCTTCGTCCTTGAGCTGGCGATGCAGGGTGCGGGTAGACATGTTCAAAAGCGCGGCGATGCCCTCGGCCTCGTGAACGGTCCCTGCCTGCGTGGCCAGCACCTGCCGCACTTGCTGCACCAGCAGGCGGTCGCGGCGGTACGGGCGCACGGTCAGGGGCAGCGCGCGTTGCAGCATCTGGCCCAGGGCCTGCTCGTCGCGGCGCAGGGGCAGGGCCAGGTAGCGCGCATCAAAGCGCACCTCGGCGCGCTCAGCGTCAAAGCGCAGCGGACCCGGAAACATGTGGCGGTAGGCCGTCGCATGCGGCGGGCTGGCATAGGGAAAGCTCGCCCCTTGCAGCGGGATGCGCGAATCGATGAACCAGGACGACAGGCCCAGGATATTGCGCAGCACGTGCACCAGGCTGAACTCGCGCCGGTCTGCGTCCAGCGTGGCGTGACGCGGGTGTTCGTCGACCACGATCGCTGCGCTGGTGCCTTGGGTGATCAGGCGCAGGCGGATGTCGTCGGCGATCAGGCCGTGGTGGCGGCACCAGCGCTGGATGGCCCGCCCGAGATCAGGTGCGCTCAGAGAGGCGCGCGCCAGCATGCCGTAGCTGCCCCAGGGCAGACGCCGGCTGTAGGCGCCCAGGGCCTCGTCGTCCAGTGCCTGCATGGCAGCGCCCGAGAGCCACTCCATCTGCAAGGCGCTGATTCGACCGCGCACCTTTTGCAATTGGGCTGGCGTGATCTGTGCCGCTTTCAGGGCCGTATCCGGCGCGATGCCGCCGCGCCGCAGGGCGTCCACGATGACTTCCGCATAGGCCATCGGGGTGGCGTTGGCGGGGGCAGTGGCAGGGGCTGTGGAAGTCACACCAAAGTGTGTCAAAAATTGGCAGGATTTGCAACCTTGCTGGCGCGACATCGGCGCCAGCCTTGCCTAAGCTTGCCGGCAGTCCGTCACGAGGATTCCCATGCCCCCCATCGCGTCGCAACTCAATCCCCGATCGGCCGATTTCCAGGCCAATGCGCAGGCTATGCGCGCCCTGGTCGACGACCTGCACACGCAGGTCGCCCGTGCCGCTGCGGGTGGCGGCGAGGCCGCCCGCGCCAAGCACACCGCTCGCGGCAAGCTGCTGCCCCGCGAGCGGGTGCAGATGCTGCTCGATCCGGGCACACCGTTTCTTGAATTGGCGCCGTTGGCGGCCCACGGCATGTACAACGGCGACGCGCCCTGCGCGGGCCTGATCGCCGGCATCGGGCGGGTCAGTGGGGTCGATTGCATGATCGTGTGCAACGACGCCACGGTGAAGGGCGGCACCTACTACCCGATGACGGTGAAGAAGCACCTGCGGGCTCAGGAGGTGGCGCAGCAAAACGGGCTGCCTTGCATCTACCTGGTCGACTCCGGCGGGGCTAACCTGCCCAATCAGGACGAGGTCTTTCCCGATCGCGACCACTTCGGCCGCATCTTCTACAACCAGGCTCAGATGTCCGCGCAAGGCATTGCGCAGGTGGCCGTGGTGATGGGGTCGTGCACGGCGGGTGGCGCTTATGTGCCCGCCATGAGCGACGAGGCCATCATCGTCAAGGACCAGGGCACCATCTTCCTGGGCGGCCCGCCCCTGGTGAAGGCCGCGACCGGCGAGGTGGTGAGCGCCGAAGACCTGGGCGGCGGCGATGTGCACACGCGCCTGTCGGGCGTGGCCGACCACCTGGCGCAAAACGATCTGCATGCCTTGTCATTGGCGCGCCAGATCGCCGCCACCTTCAACCGCACCAAGGCGCCCAGCACCGCCCTGCGTGAGCCGCGCCCGCCCCACTACGACAGCGCCGAGCTTTATGGCGTGGTGCCGGTGGACACGCGTAAGCCCTTTGACGTGCGCGAGATCATTGCGCGCATCGTCGACGCGTCCGATTTCCACGAGTTCAAGGCGCGCTTTGGCGCCACGCTGGTGTGTGGCTTTGCGCACATTGAAGGCATGCCGGTGGGCATCGTCGCCAACAACGGCATTCTGTTTGGCGAGTCAGCCCAAAAGGGCGCGCACTTCATCGAGCTGTGTTGCCAGCGCAAGGTACCGCTGGTGTTCCTGCAAAACATCACCGGCTTCATGGTGGGTCGCAAGTACGAGAACGAGGGCATCGCCCGTCACGGCGCCAAGATGGTCACGGCGGTGGCCACGGCCAATGTGCCCAAGTTCACGGTCATCATCGGTGGCAGCTATGGCGCGGGCAATTACGGCATGTGCGGACGCGCTTTTTCGCCGCGCTTTCTCTGGATGTGGCCCAACGCGCGCATCTCCGTCATGGGCGGCGAGCAAGCCGCCAGCGTCATGGCCACCGTCCGCCGCGATGGCATCGAGGCCAAGGGCGGTCAGTGGAGCGCACAAGAAGAAGCCGCCTTCAAGCAGCCGCTGCTCGATCAATTCGCCCACCAGTCGCACCCCTATTACGCCAGCGCCCGCCTGTGGGACGACGGCGTGATCGATCCGGCCGACACCCGCCGCGTGCTGGCGCTGGGGCTGTCTGCTTCGCTCAACGCCCCGATTCCTGACACTCGGTTTGGCGTGTTCCGCATGTAAGGCCTAGAATGTGTATGAAACATTTATTTGGTACACATCATGCGCACGAACATCGAGATCGACGACGCCCTCTTGGCCGAGGCCATGAAGGCCGGGCCGTACAAGACCAAGAAGGACGCTGTCGAGGCGGGCTTGCGGCTGCTGGCGCGGCAGGCGGCCTACCGCGAGATCCTCAAGTGGAAAGGGCGACTGCACTGGGAGGGCGACGAGTCCATCGACTGGACGGCGGCGCCGGCCGCCAGCCTGCGCGTGCAAGAGGCCCGGCCGGAGCGGCGTCGTGCTCGTCGTTGATTCCAGCGTCTGGATCGATTTCTTGGCGGGCCGGCCGCAGCCAGCTTGCGTCACTCTCGAGCGTCTGCTCGAGGAGGGGGAGGTTCGCCTTGTGGTGCCGGACCTGGTGCTCTTTGAGGTGCTGCGGGGCTTTCGCCACGAACATGAGTGGCGCCAGGCCCGCGCCTTGCTCACGGCCCTGGATGTTGAAGCGGCCAGCGACCCTTCGCTGGCCGTCGAGGCCGCAGGCCACTACCGCGCGCTGCGCGCCTCAGGCATCACGGTGCGCAGTGCGCTGGATGTCCTCATTGCCACGTTTTGCATCGACCGCGGCTACGCCTTGCTCCATCGCGACCGCGACTTCGATGCCTTCGAACAATGGCGCGGTCTGCGCGCCTGGAACCCCTGAGCCCGGACGTCAAGCCGCCCGGGCACTCCATCACCCCCGGAGAACGCTATGAAACACCTCGACCTGCGCTTTGACGCGGGCGTGTCCACGGTCACGCTCAATCGCCCGGACGTGCGCAACGCCTTCAACGAGGAGGTGATCGCCGAGCTCACTGCGGTGTTCCTCGAGCTGGGGCGCCGTCCCGAGGTGCGCTGCGTCGTGCTGGCCGCCAGTGGCACGGCGTTTTGCGCCGGTGCCGATCTGAATTGGATGAAGCGCATGGCCGGCTATTC
>CANGSD010000057.1 GCA_947455875.1 Comamonadaceae bacterium | reverse complement strand
GGATAAAGTCCCGCGCACAACACCTCCAAGGAGACAAGCATGCGCATCGGCATCGCCGGCACCGGCAAAATGGGCAGCGTTATCGCGACGCGACTGGCGTCCCTCGGCCACGAGGTCACGGTCTGGAACCGCACGCGCGCGCGCGCCCAAGCCCTGCTCGTTGCGGGCCTGACCTGGGCCGATTCCCCCCAGGGGCTCGCGACCGGCCGCGATGTCGTGATCAGCCTCCTGACGAATGAACAGGCGCTCGACGACGTCTACCTCGCGCCGCAGGGCCTGTTCGCCGCCGGCGGCGCCTGCGTCTTCATCGAAATGAGCACGGTCAAGCCGGCCAAGCAGGCCGACATGGCCCAGCGCGCCGCCCAGGCCGGCGCGCACTACCTTGAGTGCCCAGTCGGGGGCAGCGTGGGCCCGGCCAAGGAGGGCAAGCTGATCGGGTTTGCGGGCGGCGACGCGCAGGTGCTCGCTCGCGTCAAGCCCGTGCTGGAACAACTGTGCAAACGGGTCGAACACGTGGGCGCGCATGGCGCCGGATCGACCATGAAGCTGGCGGTCAACCTGCCGCTCATGGTCTATTGGCAGACGTTTTCCGAGGCCCTGTCACTGATCGAACCCTTGGGTCTGGATCCGCAGCGGGTGATCGATATCTTTTCGGATTCTTCGGGCGGGCCCAATATGCTCAAGGTGCGCGGCCCGCTGATGGCGCAGGCCTTGGCGGGCGACAAAAACGGTCCGGTGACCGTCAATGTCGCCACCATGCGCAAGGACGTGCGCACCATGCTCGATCAGGGCCAATCGACCGGGCGCACCATGCCTTTGACCGCGTTGACCTTGCAGCAACTGGATGCGGCCGCCGCCAGTGGTCTGGACGGCGCCGACTGCGCCCAATACCCGGTGTGGTGGCTGGCGCAACGCGGCTGACCGCCCCCGCTCAGTCAGTGATCTTCATCTCCTGGATCACGGGGCGGAACTGCTCCATCTGACGACGGAAAATCGCATCCTGTTCGGCGGGGGTCGAGCCCACGGCCTCGGCACCCAGTTCGGCCAGGCGGCGCACCACGTCCGGGTGACGCACGGCGGCCACCACTTCGCGATTGAGGCGGTCGATGATGTCCTTGGGGGTCTTGGCGGGTGCGAACAGCCCGTTCCAGCCTTCCAGTTCGAGGGTGGGGAAGCCCAACTCGCGCACCGTCGGCACATCGGGCAGGCCGGCCACGCGCTTGGACGCAGTGGTCGCGATCGCGCGCAGCGTGCCTGCGCGAATCTCGGCCAGCGAGGTAGACAGCTGGTCGCCGCCGATCTGGATACGACCGGCCAGCATCTCCTGCTTCAGAGGCGCCGCGCCCTTGAAGCCGACGTGCTGCATATCGACCTTGGCCTCGCGCTTGAACGCTTCGCCCAGCACGTGCACGGCCGACCCGGGGCCGGTGGATCCATAGTTGTATTGCAGGTCCTTGCGGCTTCGCAGCAGCGCCGCCAGTTCCTTGAGGTCCTTGGCCGGCACGCTGGGATTGGCGGTCAGCATGAACGGCACGTACACCGCGATCGAGATGCCTGCGAAATCCGTCTCCGGGTTGAACGGCGAGCGCTTGGCCAGGGTCTGGGCTACCGAGGACAGCGGGAAGGTCAGGTTATGCATCAGGATGGTGTAGCCATCGGGGGCGGCCTTGGCCACCAGGTCGGCGCCGCTTGCGCCGCCGGCACCGCCGCGGTTGTCCCCGGTCACCGGCTGCCCCATGGACTCACTCATACGCTGGGCGACGATGCGCGCCACCACGTCGGTCGTGCCGCCTGCCGCAAAGGGCACCACCATCCGAATCGGCTTGGAGGGATAGGCCTGGGCCATCGCCTGCGGGACGGCCAGCAAGGTGAGTGCCGACACGCCGGTGGCGATGACGGCTTTGAAAATGCGGGGCAAGGAAGTCAAGGAAGTCTCCTGGTCAGGTTATGCCGCGACAGTCTAGGCAGCCTGGATGCGCCTTCGCATTCGTGAATACCCTTTCAGAGCCGCCGCGGATTAAGAGACCGATGCATCGCGGATGCCTGAGCCATCTAAACGGTCGGGGATACTATTTGAATTGACTGTTCAAGACCGAGGTGACCGATGCCTTCCGCTTTTCGCGTGCTGTTTGACCTCGCCCTGCAGATTCGGCTTGATCCCGCCTTGCGGTCGCTGACCCGACACCCTGCGACCGAGGTCCACACGGTGGAGGCCGACCTGCGCCGAGCGATCCTTTGCGACGTGATGCCCGCAGAGGCCAGCCTGACCCGGTGGCACAAGCTGCGGGTCTTTTGCCTGAACCTGGTGAACCGCTCGCAGCCGCCCCTTGCGGCTGCGGCCGTCCTGGCGCTGCTCAATGCGATTCAAGTGGCCCACGCCGATGACGATGACCGCATCCGCGCACTGGGGGTCATGACCGGTGACGACCAGCAAGGCCGAAGCCCGCAAGAGTTTTTCGCCGCCGTGCGTCGCGTGACCTCGCCGCAGGCCGTACCCGCCTTGGGTCACCTGACCTACCTGGAGTGGATCGAGCAGCGTTCACTGCACTGGCTCGCACAGCCGACCCATGCCCTGGAGGCCGAGGCGCTCCTGGCCGACCTCGACGTCATGAGTCTGAATCCCGCCACCAAGATTGCGGGAATGGGCCTGCCTCTGGCGGCCAACTTCATGGCCGATATCGGCGTGTCGGCCTTTGCCAAACCGGATCTTCACGTGATGCCGATCATCGGACTGCTACGACTGTCCATCGAGCGCAAGGACGAGGAACGCGAGGCCTTCCGCAGCTTGATCTCGATCGCCCGGGCCGAGGGCGAAGAGATTGGCCATGACCCCCGCTTCGCTTGGCTGCAGGAAGCAGGAGGCCTCAGGCCACGACAGCTCGATCGCCTGATTTACCTGGTGGGCTCGGACAACTTCCATCTCGACGGTCAGCGAAACAAACGGCGAGCCCCGGCGCGACGTGCGCTGATGCGATCCGCGCTGATCGCAGCGGGGCTGGTGGGCGGCCACTATGCCTAGGGGCCTCTTGAATAAGCCAGGCCTTAATTGCATTTCTCTACCTACCGCACTGCCGCCCGATTGAATGAGCTATTTCAAACTATTTCCCTAGCAAAACTATCAACTTTGCGAGTGCTAGACTGATCAGTTAAGTCCCAACTTTGCTGTGAAGTGATCGATACTGCCCCCCCGCAAACAGGTGACTGGGACCGTCGGTACGGCCCGCCATGAAGCAGATCGAAGGCGCAGTCTGGGTCAAGGGCTGGTTTGATGGCGACTTCAGTTCGCTTGCTGGGTCCCATTCAGACCTCTCCCAGGAACGCAGCGTCCAGCAAGTTGTCATCACTCGCGGGCGTCTGAGCGAGGTCGAAGTCGTCGACGGCCCGCCGCCGGCCGAGGCAGGCGCCCGGCCCTTGTTCCAGCGCTCGGTCGACATGGTGCATCTGGACGACCCCGGCCAGCAAGGTTGGATCGTTCAGGTCCACGATCTGCATATTCCCAAGTGGTCCAGCGTGTCCACCGGAGTGGCCGACGAATCCAGGGCCAAGGAAGTGGGTCGCCTGGTCGGCTGGGCCTGGGCCCGAATCCTGCCACCTCGGCCGAAGCCAGAAGAGGGACCCAAGCCGCGGCCCGATCCCGGCAATCCACCCAAGCCGTCGCAGCCCGATCCCAAGGATCCCTCCGAGCCGCGCGGGCCGCAGACCGATCCGCCCGCACCGCCCGCACCGCCCGAGCCACCCAAGCCACCCGAGCCGCCGATACCGCATCCCGATCCGCTCGAGCCGCCGTCGGATCCTCACCCTTGCAAGTTATGCGGGTGGGGCTGGCCGATCGTGCTGTTCCTGCTGCTGTGGCTCTCGTGCAAATTCTCCTGGGCGCTGGTGGGCGTGCTGCCTTTCATCCTGCGCTGCGCGCTGGCGCAAGTGGGTCTGCCGCCGCGCGAACCCTGGAAGCAATGGGCCTTCAGCGGCGCAGTCGTGGCCCTGGCTCTGATTCCATTTCTGTTGCTGCTGTCCGACGCCATCACCAACTGCGCGCAGGTGCGCCCTCTGTGGCTGTGGCTGATCGCACTGGCCGTGGTGCTCTCGGCCCGACTGGTGCATTGCTGGGTGCCACTGCTGGTCGCCTTGGTGTGGGCCGTCGCAGCCCTGATCTCCTGCCCCGACGACCCGGCCACCTGCAGTCTGACCAACGCACCGAAGATGGGCCAGTACGTGAACGAGCGCGTGGAGCAATCGCGCCAGCGTATCAACGACGTGCTTCGCCCCGATCGCGATGCGGAAGATCTCGCCAGCCAGGGCGACAACAGCAGCGACAGCGGTCGCCCGCCCACGCTGTCCATCGACCAGGCGGTCAAGACGCCCGAGAAGGTGTTCCGCTGTGTGGACGAACAGGGCAAGCCGCGGCAGAACCACCAGATCTACATGGGCCAGGGCGCGCTGTTTGAACTCAATGCGAGCGGTGTCAACGAGGAAGAGGCCCGCGCCCAACTGGTCAAGCTTGGCCAATTGATCCGCCAGCACCCGGACGCGAGCATCACCATCATTGGTCATGCGGATAGGGCACCGCACAAGGACGGCCCGAGCGGCAACTTGGTCCTCAGCGAGGAGCGGGCCAGTGCGGTGGCCGACTGGCTGGTTGCCAACGGCTACGCGAAGGCGGAAAAGATTTCGGCCATGGGGGTCGGAGATCGCTATCCGAGGGTGGAAACCCAGGGCGAAGACCGCTCCAACCGCCGTGTGGAAGTCCGGGTGCAGTGCCCGAAGGAGAGCCGATGAACATCACCGACGTGACCGCATCGTTGCGCCGCAGGCTGGCCCATGCCTTCTCGCGGCCGCAGGTGCTGGCCTGCACCTCGCTTTCGGAGGTTCTGCCTCTGGACCTGATGGTGCTGCAGGTGCGGGTCGCAGGCTGGGGATGGCTGGATATCCGCGGCCCTGAGAGTTTTGTGCTGCGGGAATTCTTCCGCGAAGCGGCGACCTTGCAGGTGGCGGTGCCGGTGCGCGCCTTGCTCACGCTCAAGGTGATCAACGCCTGGGGCAGCCGCAGCTACTCAATCGACACGCACACGCTGCGCGATGAGGTCTGGCGCGCGCCCGAACAGGCGTTTCGTGTGCGCTTGCCCGACGACCTGCAACCCGCGTATGACCGATTCGGCGCGCCACGGGATTCGCAACTGCCTCGTGCGGTGCTGCCCGCCATGCGAGCGCCTGTGCCGCTAGTCACTCGGGTGCCGCCATTCAAGTTGCGCGCCTCGCCCGCCGAACTGAACACACCCGATCTCGTCCTACGCACCCTGCCGGCCATGACCGCGCCTTCGGACGCACCCGCTCACCCCGCGCTGCCCCGATGGAACGCGCAATTGCCCATGGCCACCCTGGAATCCAGGATGGCACAGGCCCGCATCGAGCCCTGAACCCACTGACCTACCTCTTTTGAAATTTCGAGCAACCAGGAGTCCCCATGACTGATACCAGGCCTTCCAACTCGTACGACCCGGCGCCCGCCACGGAATACAACTACGCCCTGAACCTGAACTGGTTGAACCGGGCGCTGTACTACTCGGCGGGCGTCGATGTGCAGTTACTCAAACACTGCCCCAGCTACGACCGCGTGAAGCTTCAGGGCATCGGCGGCACCGTCATGGCAACCGCCGCCCTGGCCTTCATCTCGGGCTCCTACGCCTTCTACACCGTGTTCGGCCCCAATGCGGTCGACGGCCCGGAAGAACTGAGCTTTGGCTGGATGATGGTGGCCTGCTTCTTCGGCCTGGTGTGGTCTGCGGTGATCTACAACTTGGACCGCTTCATCGTCTCGACCACCGGCCACGGTGACGGCACCGACACCGTCACCGGGGGGGAGTTTCTGCGGGCACTGCCACGAATCCTGATGGCAGTCTTGATCGGCATCGTGCTCTCCAAACCACTAGAGATCCGGATCATGAAAACGGAGATCGATGCGGAGCTGAAGAACCGGCAACAAGAGTACGCCGATAACTACCTCAATGACGCGAGAAAAAAGCGTGAGGACGCGGTGGCCAAGATCACCGCCGTGAAGGACGACCTGAACAAACAGAAAGACAAAAAGAACCAGGAACTCCAGGGTTTCCGGCAAGAGGTGGCGAAGGCCGAAGCGGAATACCGCAAGGAGATGGACGGCGGCGCCGGCGGTCGTGGCCGTGGCGAGGGCGAAGTTGCCCGGGCAAAAAAGGCCCTCCTGGAGAAAAACACGGCTGTATTGGAAGAAAACAACGCCCGCCTGCTCCCCGAAATCAATGAACTACAAGCCCGAATCAAGGCCAAAGAGCTGGAGGTCGAGGAAGCCGACAAGGCTTATAAGAAAGCCGAGGTGGACTCGGTGACGCAGGGTCAGCGACTCAACGGCCTGATCAAACGCATTGAGATCGCGCACGACATCTCGCCCAAGGCGACCTTGTTCCTGACCCTGATGCTGATCTTCATCGAGATCTCGCCTTTGTTTTTCAAGATGATGCTCACGCTCAGCACCATCGACTACCTGACTGAAAACCAGAAGCGCCTGGCCCGAGTCCGCCGCGGAATTGCGGTGGGTCATGTCGTCGATGCCGACGGCGAGGCCATCATGGATGTCAAGAACGCCCAGTACCACGAAGCCGAACTGGCGGCCACACGCTCGATCGGCAAACTCGAGATCGACCGCCAGCTGACCGCACAGGTGCAGGAGGAGTTCACCCGCATCGTCTCTGACGACATTCGCAAGAACCCGGGTGGCTACATCGATCGCCTGCCGCCCGCCACACCGCCCGCGACAACCTGACACCGGCCGGACCTCGCACGATGCGCGCTCTGGACAGGATCTGCGCCCTCCTGGGGTTTCACGACAGCCACCTCGCGCGGCTGGAGCGGCCCCAGGACCGTCAGTGGATCGGCCTTTCCAACCTGCTGGTGCTGGTGTCGTTCGTCGTCATGTCGGCTTCGGTCGGCCTGATGGCGTGGATGTACACAGCCCCCGGTTGGGGACGCCCGCTGCTTGCAGCGGGCGTGGCGGCGCTGTTCTTTGCCGTTCTGGCATCGGTGCATGTCCTGTTCGTCACGCTGGGTTCCTACCCCCTGCATGCAGATGCCGAGGGAATCGCAAGGTGGCGGCCGAGCCCCTTGCGGCTGGTGTTGTTCGCCTTCTTGGCTGCCGTCCTGTCACAGCCCCTGCTGATGTGGGCGCAAG
>CANGSD010000056.1 GCA_947455875.1 Comamonadaceae bacterium | reverse complement strand
TTGTGTTCCTCGGAGGCTCTCAGCGCTCCACCGCCAGCGACACGCCCATGCCGCCACCAATGCACAGCGCAGCCAGGCCCTTCTTCGCGTTGCGGCGCTGCATTTCATGCAGCAACGTGACCAAGATGCGGGAGCCCGACGCACCGATGGGGTGGCCGATGGCAATGGCGCCGCCGTTGACGTTGACGCGGGCGGGGTCGATGTCCAGCGCCTTGTTGACGGCACAGGCCTGGGCCGCAAAGGCCTCATTGAGCTCGAACAGATCGACGTCCTGGGCCTTCCAGCCGGCGCGCTCCAGGGCCTTGCGCGAGGCGGGCACCGGGCCCATGCCCATGGTGGCCGGATCCAGGCCCGAGGTGCCGAAAGCGGCGATGCGCGCCAGGGGCTTGAGACCCAGGGCGGCGGCCTTGCGCGCGCTCATGACGACCACGGCGGCGGCACCGTCGTTGATACCCGAGGCATTGCCTGCAGTGACCGAGCCGGCCTTGTCGAAGGCCGGACGCAGACCCGCCAGCGCTTCGCCACTGGTTTTCTTGTTGATGAATTCGTCGGCGTCGAAGACGAGCGGATCGCCTTTGCGCTGGGGAATGGAGACGCCCACGATCTCGTCCTTGAACTTGCCGGCCTCTTGGGCCGCGGCGGCCTTGTGCTGGCTGGCCAGGGCCAGTGCGTCTTGCATGTCACGGGTGATGCCGTGGGCCTTGGCCACGTTCTCGGCGGTGATGCCCATGTGGTACTGGTTGTAGACGTCCCACAGGCCGTCGACGATCATGGAGTCGACCATCTTCCAGTCGCCCATGCGCTGGCCATCACGCGAGCCCATGAGGACATGTGGCGAGGCGCTCATGTTTTCCTGGCCACCGGCCACCACGATCTCGCTGTCGCCATAGGCAATGGACTGAGCGGCGAGCATCACCGCCTTCAGGCCCGAGCCGCACACGGCGTTGATGGTCAGACCCGGCACTTCCTGGGGCACGCCGGCCTTCATCAAGGCCTGACGCGCCGGGTTCTGGCCCGAGCCGGCCGCGAGCACCTGGCCCATGATCACTTCACCGACGTGCGCAGGATCCAGCCGGGCGCGGGCGATGGCCTCGCGTATGACGGTGGCGCCGAGATCGGGCGCAGCCACCTTGGCCAGCGAGCCGCCGAACTTGCCGACAGCGGTGCGGGCCGCCGAGACGATGACGATGTCTTCCATGAGGGTCTACTCCTATTGAATGAATTTCAGGCCCGGGCCTTGACGTAGCGACCGGGCGCGGGCTCGATGGCCTTGTACTTCGTGCTGCCGTAGGCCTTGGGCGCCGCCACCTGCTTGCCCGCCAGGGGCTTGAGCCAGGCGTACCAGTCGGTCCACCAGCTGCCCGGGTGCTCCTTGGCACCGGCCAGCCAGGCCTCGTGGGTCTTGGGCAGCTTGGCGTTAGTCCAGTACGAGCGCTTGTTTTTAGCGGGCGGGTTGATCACACCGGCGATGTGGCCCGAAGCACCCATGACGAAACGCTTGGGGCCCGGCAGGTGCTGCACGCTGGCATAGGCACCGCCGATCGGCACGATATGGTCTTCGCGCGAGCCATAGATGTAGGCCGGGATGTCGACCTTGCGCAAGTCGATCTTCTCGCCGCACACCGTGGCTTTGCCCGGCTTGACCAGGTTGTTTTCGAAATAGGTGTTGCGCAGGTACCAGGCGTACATGGGGCCCGGCAGGTTGGTGGAATCGCTGTTCCAGTACAGGAGGTCAAAGGGCGGTGGGGTCTCGCCCTTGAGGTAGTTGCCCACCACGTAGTTCCAGACCAGTTCATTGGGGCGCAGGAAGCTGAAGGTGGAGGCCAGGTCCTGGCCTTTGAGCAGACCGCCCTGGGCCATCTGCTGCTCGCGGAACTTGACGAAGTGTTCGTCGATGAAGACATCGAGAATGCCGGTGTCGCTGAAGTCCAAAAAGGTGGTGAGCAAGGTGACCGAGGCCACAGGCTTCTGACCGCGCGCGGCCAGCACGCCAAGCGCGGTGCCCAGGATGGTGCCGCCCACGCAAAAGCCCAGGGCGTTGATGTCCTTGGCCTTGGCGATCGACTGGACGGTCTCGATGGCGCGGATCGCGCCGCTGCCGATGTAGTCGTCCCAGGTGACGTTGCGCATGGATTCATCCGGGTTGCGCCAGCTCACGAGGAAGGTGCGATGGCCCTGGGCCACCAGGTGACGCACGAAGGAGTTCTCGGGCTGCAGGTCCAGGATGTAGAACTTGTTGATGCAAGGCGGAATGATCAGGAAGGGACGCTCGTAGACCTTGGCCGTGCTGGGCTTGTATTCGATCAGTTGGAACAGCTCGTTTTCGTAGACGACTGCGCCCTCACTGGTGCCGACATTGCGACCGACCTCGAACATGCTCTCGTCGGTCATGGACAGGTGGCCCTGCTGAATGTCCTTCCACATGTTTTGCAGGCCGCGCGCAATGCTCTCGCCATGGGTGTCGAGGGCCTTTTTCTGGGCCTCGGCATTGAGCGCCAGGAAGTTGCTGGGCGCGGAGGCCGCCAGCCACTGTTCGACCGCGAAGCGCAGGCGGGTCTTGGTCTTGTCGTCGGCCTCGGTGGCCTCGACCAGCCCCAGCAGCGTGCGCGCATTGAGCAGGTAGACCGACGCCGAGAACGCGGACATGGGGTTGTGCGACCAGGCATCGCCGGCGAAGCGACGATCCGTGGCGCCGGGGTTGGCGTTCAGGCCCTGGTTCCACAACTGCGTGGCCTCGCGCACATAGGCCTCTTGCAAGGACTGAAGTTTGTCGCTGGAGAAGCCCATCGCGGGCAACTGGCAGGTGGATGCACCCGGTGTGCCACTGCTCATGGCCTGGAAGGATTCCAACGCCTTTTTCCAGCCCTCTCCGAGGTTTTGCTGGAACTGGCTGGCAGCCTTTGTCCAATCTGCTTGAGAATCCATGGTGCTTGGCTCCTGGCCTGAAAATCCCGCGAAGGATGAAGTATCCCATTAGCCTTATGGCGGTCCAAGCTCCACGGCACCCTTTCCATGTACCTCATCGCAATTGGCTGGCTCTACGTCGCGCTCATGATGGCCGTCGCGGAGGCGAGCAATACCAACGGCTCGATCCTGGGGGCCGTGATCACTTTCTTACTGTACGGATTAGCACCTACCGCCCTGGTGATGTACGTGCTGGGTACGCCCGCGCGCAAGCGGGCTCTGAAGGCCCAGGAAGCCGCGCTGGCGGCCCAAACCACCCAGGAGGGGCCGACCGGTGCGCCCGCCTCAGCGCAGCCAGATGCTGGCCGCGAGGCGGCCGCTGACACGGTCGCGCCGGTGCGAAAAGAACCTTGAGGGCTGGGTGACGGTGCACCAGGGGGTGCTGCCGTCGTTGCCATGAATACGATCCGACGCCAGGCCCAGGGCCTGCAGGCGCTGACGTGCCAGTCCGGGCAGATCGGCCAGCCACTTGCCCGCTAAGGCGACCGGCCTGAAAAACGCCACGCAGGCGGCATCGTGGGCCGCGTAGGCAGCCCGAACCTCATCCCCTACCTCGAAGGCATCGGGGCCGATGCAGGGCCCCAGCCAGGCCTGGGTGTGGGCCGGATCCAGGGCTTGCATCGCCGACTCGAGCACACCGTGCCCGCTCTGCCCCAACAAGCCACGCCAGCCCGCATGGGCCGCCGCGACGCGAGCGCCACGCGTATCGGCCAGCAGCACCGGCAAACAGTCCGCCACCATGATCGTGCAGGCCACACCGCGGGCCTGTGTGTGACAGGCATCGGCCTGCACGCCGTCGGGGGTGGTGGCGTCGAGCTCGAGGGTGTCTACCCCATGCACCTGCCGCAGAAAGACCGGACGCACCCCCAGGTGCTGCGCGTAGCGCGCGCGGTTGGCGGCGACGGCAGCGGGGTCGTCGCCGACATGGTCACCCAGGTTCAGGCTGTGCCAGGGCGCCGCCGAGACGCCGCCCTCGCGCGTGCTGCACACGGCGCGTATGCCCTCACCCACCGGCCACTGCGGCACCAGCACCTGCATGGTCAGGCTTCGTTGTCGGGGCAGCTCGAAGGCTGCGCCTGCTGGAAGGCCGGCAGCGCCATACAGGCCTCGAAGGCGCCCATGGTGCGCGGCAGGCCCGAGAAGTCGACGTTGAAGCGCTGGCCGTTGAAGATCTGCGGCACCAGGATGCAGTCGGCCAGCGTGGGCGTATCGCCGTAGCAATAGCGGCCCGCCGGGTACTGCGCGAGCTCGCGCTCGAAGGTCTCCAGGCCCGAGCGCACCCAGTGCCGGTACCAGGTGTTCTTGGCTTCTTCGTCGACCTTCAGGTCACGCACCAGGTACTTGAGCACGCGCAGGTTGTTGATCGGGTGAATCTCGCAGGCGATGGACTGCGCCAATGCGCGCACCCGCGCGCGCCCGAGGGCATCGGGCGGCAACAGCGGCGGCTGCGGATGCACCTCGTCGAGGTACTCGATGATGGCCATGGACTGCGACAAACGCTCGCCGTCGTCCAGCACCAGGGTCGGCACCAGGCCGGCCGGGGCGACCGCCTGGTAATCCGGCTTTTTGTGCTCGCCCTTGACCAGGTGCACAGGCACGTACTCATAGGGCAGGCCCTTGAGCGCCAGGGCAATGCGCACACGAAAAGACGCGGAGGACCGGAAGTAGTTGTACAGCTTCATGCGGCGAGCATAAACCGCCGGTCAGGGGTGCGGGCCGATCCAGTACAGTCATGCACCGGCCGCCCTCGCGCCGCGCCAGAAGAACAAAGGAAGGTTGATATGAGTTTCGTATTTCCCCCGCCTGCCCCGGTGTCGGTCCCCGTTGTGGGCCGTACCGAACGCTTTCCGGTCGCCCGCGTCTACTGCGTGGGTCGCAACTACGACGAGCATGCCAAGGAAATGGGCTTCACCGGCCGCGAGCCGCCCTTCTTCTTCATGAAGCCGGCCGACGCGCTGGTGGTGATCGATGCGGGCCAGACCGGCACCATCCCCTACGCACGCCAGACCCGCAACCTGCACCACGAGATCGAGTTGGTGGTGGCGATTGGCACCGGCGGGCGCAACATCCGGGCCGCCGACGCCCACGAGCACATCTTCGGTTACGCCGTGGGCCTGGACATGACCCGCCGCGACCTGCAGGGCGAGATGAAAAAGCAGGGCCGCCCCTGGGAGATCGGCAAAGCCTTCGACCACTCGGCCCCGATCGGCCCGATCACGCCCGTGGCGCACGCCGGCGCCATTGAGAAGGCGGCCTTGTGGCTGCAGGTCAATGGCCAGGACCGCCAACGCAGTGACGTCTCCAAATTGATCTGGAACATCGCCGAGACCATTGAGCACCTGTCGGCCGCCTGGGACCTGCAAGCAGGCGACCTGATTTACACCGGCACGCCCGAGGGCGTGGCTGCCGTGGTCACCGGCGACCAGATGGTCGGCCATGTCGACGGGCTCACGCCGATCACCGTGAACGTGGGCCCGGCCTGAAGGCCCGGCGACCCCTCCCTGGGCATCTCCACGCACGATGCAACGCAGCCCGATCAAGCATTGCCGTGACTGCGGCAGCCCGGTGTGCTATCGCCTGCCCGACGACGGCGACACGCGCCAGCGGGCGATCTGCACCGCCTGCGACACCGTGCACTACGAGAACCCGCTGAACGTGGTGGGCACCGTGCCCTACTTCGGCGACCGGGTGCTGCTTTGCATGCGCAATATCGAGCCGCGCCTGGGCAAGTGGACCTTGCCCGCGGGCTTCATGGAACTGGGCGAGACCACCGCACAGGGCGCCGCGCGCGAGACCGACGAAGAGGCCGGCGCGCATTTCGAGATGGAAGGTCTGTTCTCGGTGCTGAGCGTGCCGCGCGTGGGCCAGGTGCATATGTTCTACCGCGCCCGGCTGCTGCATGAGCGCTTCGAGCCAGGGCCTGAGACCCAGGAGGCGCGCCTGTTTGGCGAGCACGAGATTCCCTGGGACGAGATCGCCTTTCGCACCGTGCGCGAAACCCTGCTTCGCTATTTCGACGATCGGCGCCGTGGCGTGTACACGGTGCACACGCTGGACATCGAATAAGCGGCCTCAGCGCGCGGGCCGCACCGCCGACAGCACCAGCGCTCCCCCTGTGAGCGAGCCGTATTCCCAGGGCTGCTGCTTGCCGCCGGTGGCGGCCATCACCTTCTCGCGCACCTTGCGCAGGACCACCGCGATGTCGTCGGGGTCGTTCAGGTGCTCGAGCAAGGCGCGGGTGAAGGGCGAATTGCGCTGACCGACACCATCGGCCGCGACCTGACCATCTTTCGTGGCATACGAGATCAGCGTGCCCTGGGCCGCATTGATCGGGGCCAAGCCCCGCGAGACGCTGCGATTGTCGGTGCGCGCCAGCGGGTTGTCGCGGCAGGCATCGAGGAACACCAGCTTGGTCTTACCGGGCATGAACTGCTCCACCACCGAGTTCAGCGACACGCCCTGGATGGTGGCCTGCGCGACGTCGGACTGGTCGATGTCCACCGGCAGCATGTAGTTGGTGCCCAGGATCTGCACGCCGTGGCCCGAATAAAAAAGCAGGCTCAGATCGGCTTGGGCCGCCGAGCGATTGAACTGGCTCAGGGCGGCCACCAGGCGGGCGCGGTTGGCATCGGTCACTTCGGTCACCTTGAAGCCCATGGCGCGCAGCTTCTCGGACATGGCCTTGGCGTCGTTCACGGGATTGGTCAGGCGCGATGAGCCCGCGTAGGCGGCATTGCCGATCACCAGGGCATGGGCGTCGAGCGCCCGCACGGGCGCAGCAGGACGCGCGCTCGCGGTCTGGGCCTGCTGCTGCATCCGGGCCAGAGCTTCCTCGGCCTGGCGCTGACGCTCGCGGGCCTGTTCGGCCTCGGCCCGCAGGCGTTCGGTCTCGGCGGCCAATGCGGCCGTGGAGGGGGGCGCTGCTGCAGCCGCAGGGGCAGCGGCCGGCGCCGCCGCGACGGCATTGCCCACCGAGCGCACGAAGGGAAAGCGCTGAGGGTCCAATGCCTCGGCGCGCGCCAGCTTGCTGTCCGCCCAGGTCCCGGCGCTGGAGACCGTACCGTCCGCCTTGTACAGAATGCCGGGCCCGTGAAACTTGTCGTTGCGGAACTCGCCCACATAACGGTCGCCGTCGGCATAGAAGAAGGTGCCCACGCCGTGAAACTTGGACGCTTGCATCGGACCCACATAGCGGTTGCCGCTGGCCGCGAAGTGGTAGGTGCCGCTGCCGGAGAAATC
>CANGSD010000055.1 GCA_947455875.1 Comamonadaceae bacterium | reverse complement strand
TATTCCTCATTGCTCTCTCATAAGAAAAACTGTGGAGCAACTGCCCGAGCGGTCCGAGGCGCGGATTTTCCTTTTCCATCCGTTTTTGGCTGACCGGATCGAACGCCCAGGTGCGTGCCACCTTGTCATCCACCTGCTGCACTAGCGCCAAAGCGCCCAGGACGGCTTGGGCTTCCTCGAGCGTGTCGCTTGCATCGGCGGCGATGATCTCCAACAACTCGCGCGGAAGCGCCGCAAAATGCGCCTCGGCAGCCGACGACCCCGATTTGAGGTCTCGGACCGGCTGTTGCACAGGCACAGGCGTCACCGTGCGCGCGCCCAGGCTCGTGGACGGCGCGTCGGGGACCGCATCCACGGCAGTACGGGTAGGCGTAGCAGAACTTGAAGGAGCAAACTGGGCAGCGGAGCTTGAAGTGAGCATGGGTGTGCACCTGGGTGGGATGAGGAAGGCTGGCTGTGTAACCGAGCCCGTGCGCGTGTTGCCGATGGAGACGCGCGGTGTCATGAACTGGCAAGCGTCAGCGCCTCACTGATCGACCAACCACTGGCCGAAGCGGTAAAGCCCCAAAGGGTCAGGCCTGCTTCTGAAGTCGCTCCAACACCGATTGGTACCGTGGATCTGCCGCCACCTGCTGCGTGACGGGCAGCTTGCGAAACGTCTCGAAGTCAGCCCGCTCTCCAGCAAGCTCGTACAGCTCGATCGTGCGCTGCTCGTCGTCGAGAAAGCGGATCGCGTCGGGATGCTTGCTCACTGCAGCGCGAACAAGCTCTGGCGTGCGGTGAGCGGCGGGCACGTAGTGCAGGCGATCCGGCCCGGACCTAAGGCCGCTGGTCGCCTCCAAGCAGACCCGATAAGACCGCAGGTGCGTAGGCACATTTCTGAGGGCGTAGCCACGCTCCATGAAATACAGGGCCACCACACCCGACCCCTCTCCGGGTGGAGTCTCACGGAGCCATCGGTTTTCCTTTTCCATTAGCTGGATCAGGGTGTCGTCCGAGGCGAGCCACGCGTCGATTTCTGCTTGCGAATAATCCTTCGCCCTCGCCTGACGTCTGAGTACTTCGCGCGCATCATCGATTGTGGGAAAGAATTTTTCTAGGTCGGTCAAGGGAGAAAACTCCCGCAGCAACTTCCCGAGCGGGCCCAGGCGCGGATTTTCCTTTTGCATCCGTTTTTGGCTGACCGGATTGAACGCCCAGGTGCGTGCCACCTTGTCATCCACCTGCTGCACCCGCGCCAAAGCGCCCAGGAGGGCTTGGGCCTCCTCGAGCGTGTCGCTTGCATCGGCGGCAATGATCTCCAACAACACGCGCGGAAGCGCCGCAAAATGCGCCTCGGCGGCCGACGACCACGATTTGCGCTCTCGCGCCTGCTGCTGCACAGGCACAGGCGTGGCCGTGCGCGCGCCCAGGCCCGTGGACGGCGCATCGGGGGCCGAATCCACGGCGGCACGGGGGGCCGTAGCAGAACTTGAAGGGGCAAACTGGGCAGCGGAGCTTGAAGAGAACATGAGGGTACGCCTGGGCGTGGTGGGTGAAGCTCGCTGCGTAACCAATCCCGTACGCGCGTTGCCGGATGAAATGCGCGGTGTCAGGGTTGGCAGGAATGCCCTGTCGCGCAACGCAGTCGACAATCTCTCCCGTGAACATTCAGCTGCTGTCCGACCTGCACCTCGAGGTGCACCCGCATTACCGCCCCCAGCCTGCGCCCGGGGCTGATCTGCTGGTGCTGGCCGGCGACATCGGCTCCTACCAGACGGGCAGCCAACTGGCCGACGCTGATTTCGGTCTGGGCCGCTTCTCGCCGCGCCAGGGTTGGCCCACGCCGGTGCTGTATGTGCCGGGCAACCATGAGTACGACGGGCTGGAGTACGACGCGGCCCACGCGCGGCTTCGCGAAACCTGCGAGCGCCTGGGCATCACCTGGCTGGAGCGCGAAGTGATCGTGATCGACGGCGTGCGCTTTGTCGGCACCACGCTGTGGAGCGATTTCGAGGCGCTGGTGCCGACCGAGGGCCCGCTGACCGCGCAACTGAAGGCGCGCGAGAAAGCCTGGCGCGCGGCCGACTTCTACTTGTCCAAACACTCAACGCTGCGTGCGGGCCAACGCCTGCTGGCCCAGGATCTGCAGGTTCTGGCGCGGCAGTGCCAGGCCTGGCTGCGCAACGCGCTGGCCACGCCCTTTGCGGGCACCACGGTGGTGGTGACGCATTTCGCGCCCAGCCTGCGCAGCGCCGATCCGCGCTACGGCCTCACCCCGGGCACGGCCGGCTTTTGTAATGCGCTCGATGATCTGCTGGCCCACGCCCAGTGGTGGCTGCACGGCCACCTGCATTGCCCGCAGGACTATGTGGTGAACGGCTGCCGCGTCGTGGCCAATACGCTGGGCTATGCGGCCAAGGGCGAGCAAGCGAGCTTTAGCGATCTCTATTCGATCGATCTGGCGTCGGGGCACATTGCGCGCTGAGGCGCGGCGGGGTCAGCGGCTGTTCAAGCCGTCAAAGCAGGTGCTCAGGACGAAGCCGATGATCTCTTCGTCCGAGTGCTGGCCACCCGCCTTGAGGAATTCGACCACCGGGTCGCAGGCGCGGGCGAACAGGGTGTAGAGCACCGCCACCGGCGGCAAAGCCGCATTGAGGGTGCCGCTCGCCTGCGCGGCCTCGATCCAGCCGCCGAGCTGGTCGCTCACGCGCATGAGGCCGTCCATGTAGCTCACGTTCCCCATCAGGGCCGCGCGCAGGCTGGAGTTCTGACTGGGGAGGGACGGCATCTGGGCCGCCAGCTGCATCTCCAGCGTCCAGCGGACGACGGACTTGAGCTTGTCCCGCGGCGCGGCGTCTGCGGGCAAGGCCGCCACGAAGTCGCAGGCCCGCTCCATGGCGCGGGCCATGGCGGCGGCGGCGAGGTCTTCCTTGCTGGGGAAATGCTTGTAGAGGCTGGCCTTGGCGATGCCGACGTCGGCGGCGACTTCGTCGACCGTCATGGCGTCAAAGCCTTTTTCGGCCAGCAAGCGGTTGACGGTCTGGATGATGGCTTCCTCGCGAGCAGCCAGCATCTGCTCCTTGAAGGAGGGCTTGGCGCTGACGGGGTCGCGGGAGTTCATCGCACAAATTTTAGGCGCGGGGGGTAAGCGCTGCCTTTACTCGGACTTTCCGGGCGGCCGCTTGGGCATACTCCACAGTTCTTGACCCGCCCCCCTTACCCAAGCCCCCATGACCCAGCGCAAGGACCACATCGACCGCGTCGGCGCCCTGGTGGTCGTGGCCTGTTGCCTGTTCTGGGGTTTCCAGCAGATCCTGATCAAGTCCATCGTGGGCGAGGTGCCGCCGATGTGGCAGGCGTCGATGCGCTTCGCGGCGGCGACGCTGTTGCTCGGCGGCTGGTGCGTGCTGCGCGGGGTACCGCTGTTCGCGCGCGATGGCACGCTGCGCGCGGGGCTGCTGGCCGGCCTGTTGTTCGCGGGCGAGTTCAGCTGCATCTACTTGGGCCTGCAGGACACGACGGCGTCACGGCTCACGGTGTTTCTCTATTCCTCGCCCTTTGTGGTGGCCTTGCTGCTGCCGCGCCTGGTGCCCACCGAACGCTTGCGGGGCGTGCAGTGGGTGGGGCTGGTGATCGCGTTTGCGGCGGTGGCGCTGGCCTTTAGCGAAGGCTTCTGGGGACAGCCCGCAGGGCCTCGGCAGCTGCGCGGGGATGCCTTGGCGCTGATGGCGGGCGTGCTGTGGGGCTTGACCACGCTGGTAATCCGCAGCAGCCGACTGGCCACCGCGAGCGCGGAGAAGACCCTGTTCTATCAGGTGGCGGTGACCGCCGCGGTCGCGCCCTGCCTGTCGCTGGCGCTGGGGGAGTCCTGGTCGCTGTCGTATTCGACGCTGGCCTGGGGTTCGATCGCATTGCAGACCGTGGTGGGCGCGTTCGCCAGCTACCTGGTGTGGATGGGGCTGCTACGGGTCTACCCGGCGACGCAGCTGTCGTCCTTCACCTTCCTCACGCCGGTGTTCGCGCTGGTGTTCGGGGTGATGCTGCTCAACGAACCGCTGACGCTGCAGCTGGTGCTGGCCCTGGCCGGCGTGGCCGCGGGCATTGTTCTGGTGAATCGCAAGCCGGCGAGGTGAGTGGACGCGGGCACGTCCGACGGACTCATGAGCGCGTGAGGTGCGGCAGGTAGTCTCGCACGACGTTCTCGACCAACTGGGCTTGCAAGGCGTCGCGTCGGCGCTTGAGCGGATCGCGATCCGGCAAACCGCTCATCCATCGCTTGAAGCGAGCCAAGGCGCTAGGGTCCAGTGTGTTCATGCGCGCCATGTCGCCGTCGGTGGCCACGATGACGGCGGAGAAGCCGGGCGCGTCGAGCAGTTCTTGGGCGCGTGGCGCTTGCGCAGCCCAGAAGTCGTCCTCGTCGTCGCTCATGCGAAGCGGATGCGGATCCTGCGCATGCTTCATGCGACGAATGATGTCGACCTCAAAGCCGTCCTGGTTCACCGCCGTGTACTTCTGGGCGTTGCGCACCTTGAAGGTGGCGTCGACCTTGCGCAGCACGCCGAGCATGGAGCTGTCCACGCGGCTCAAGGCGGTCGCGAACGCCATGCGACGACGCACGTCCCAGAGCAAGTCGATGTCTCGGGTGGCGACCGCTTCATTGTCAAAGGCCACGCCTGCGGCGGACTCGTAGGCGTACAGGGCATGCGTGCCGACGACGCGAAAGTGCTCCCCCAGCCGGGCCTCGGACAGGCGCCGCAGAATCCGGACGATGAGGGGCGCCACACGACCCACCCGCAGCGCGCGGTTCATGCGCTTGTGCTTGGCGAGGGCCTCTTTGAGGCCGGCAAGCCGCGCCTGCGCCTGCTGCTTGCGATGCTGGAAGGCCTCGTACAGAGCCTCGGTTTGTGCCGAGCGAGGACCCATGCTCTTTTCGCTTCCTGCGGGGCTGGTGCGAACCAGATAACCGGCACCCGACCCCTTGTGCCAGTACATGCCGCCACGGACCTGCTCGGCTTCCTTGAGCGCCTCCTCCCAAGCTTCGAAGGCAGCGACGGCATCGATGTACTGACGCATGGCGTCAGCCGGGCGCTCAAGCATGACGGGCTCTTTTCGGTATTTTTATCTAAAAATCGATTTTATGGCGAAATATTAATAAAAACAACAGCTTAGCCTCCAATTCGTGGCCTCAGTTGCCCCCGCGCTGCGAAGTTCACATACCAGGCGAGACAGCCGCGGCGACCTGCAGCCGGCAGCATCCGCACCCCCGTCGCTCGCTATAGTCGCCGGATGACCTCACCCGCGCGCGGCTTCAAAGGCAATAAGCAGCACCTGCCCAGCAAGCCCTGCGTGGCCTGCGGCAGGCCCATGACCTGGCGCAAGCGCTGGGAACGCACCTGGGATGAAGTGAAGTACTGCAGCGACGCCTGCCGCCGCCAGGGGCCCGCGCCCTCCGGCACCCCGCCCCGCTGACCCGCAGCCGCCCGACTCAGGCCGAGCCGGTGCTCTCCGCGTTGCCGGCCAGGCGCCGGCTTTTCCAGTAGACGTCGTCACCGCCGTTCATCCGGTTGAGCACCCGCGCCAACACGAACATCAGGTCGGACAGGCGGTTCAGGTACTGACGGGGCCTGTCGCGCAGGGTCTCTTGCGCGCCCAGGGCGGCCACCGACCGTTCGGCCCGGCGAGCGACCGTGCGGCAAATATGGGCCTGGGCAGCAGCCCGGGTGCCGGCCGGCAGGATGAACTCTTCCAGCTTGGGCAGCACCGCGTTATGGGCTTCCAGCGCCTGGTCCAGGGCCAGAACCGCGTCGGGCTGCAGCAGCTCGAAGCCCGGGATGGACAGCTCGCCGCCCAGATTGAACAGCTGGTGCTGCACCTCGACCAGCAGGGTGCGTACGTCCTTGGGCAGGGGCTCGCACAGCAGCAGGCCGATATGGGAGTTGAGCTCGTCCACGTCGCCCATGGCCTGCACGCGCAGGTGGTGCTTGGGCACGCGGGTGTTGTCTCCCAGCCCGGTGGTGCCGTCGTCGCCGGTACGGGTGGCGATCTGGGTGAGGCGATT
Organism: Comamonadaceae bacterium; assembly: GCA_947455875.1. The sequence continues at coordinate 1,174 of CANGSD010000055.1, read as the reverse complement.
GCCCATGGGGTCTCCGATGGTTTCCTGCGCGAGGCGAAGCCGCCATTGTGCAAGACGGGCGCGAAAACCCCCGCAGACGACCCTGTTACGGTTGCGTACACTGCCTGCCAGTTGTCCGAGAAGTACCTCATGAACGCTCCCTCCACCCTGACCCACCTGGCCCCCCAGACCCCGCGCGAGGTGCCACCCGCCCTGATCGAGGCGCTGAAGGCGCGGTTCGGCGCCCAGTGCTCCACGGCCCTGGCCGTGCGCGAACAGCACGGGCGCGACGAATCGCCTTTGAGCGCGCCGCCGCCGGCGGCCGTGGTGTTCGCGCAAAGCACCCAGGACGTCTCGGACGCAGTGGCTCTGGCCTCGCAGTACGCGGTGCCGGTGATTCCGTTTGGCGTGGGCTCGTCGCTCGAAGGTCACCTGCTGGCGGTGCAAGGCGGCATCAGCATCGATGTGGCCCGCATGAACCAGGTGGTGGCGGTCAACCCCGAAGACCTCACGGTGACCGTGCAGCCCGGCGTGACGCGCAAGCAGTTGAACGAAGAGATCAAGAGCACGGGCCTGTTTTTCCCCATCGATCCGGGCGCAGACGCCTCGATCGGCGGCATGAGCGCCACGCGCGCCAGCGGCACCAACGCCGTGCGCTATGGAACCATGCGCGAGAACGTGCTGGCCTTGCAGGTGGTGACAGCCAATGGTGAGGTGATACGCACCGGCACGCGCGCCAAGAAATCGTCGGCGGGCTATGACCTCACGCGCCTGTTCGTGGGCAGCGAGGGCACGCTGGGCGTGATCACCGAGGTGACGCTGCGCCTGTACCCGATTCCCGAGGCGATCTCGGCGGCGATCTGCTCGTTTCCGAGCATCGAGGCCGCGGTGCGCACCACCATTCAGATCATTCAAATGGGCATTCCGATCGCCCGCGTGGAGTTGATCGATCACAACTCGGTGCGCGTGGTCAATGCACACAGCAAACTGAATCTGCGCGAAGAGCCCATGCTGCTCATGGAGTTTCACGGCTCGCCCTCGAGCGTGCAGGAGCAGGCGCAGACGGTGCAGGAGATCGCCAACGAGTTTGGCGGCAATGCCTTCGAATGGGCGACCACGCCCGAGGAACGCACCCGCTTGTGGACGGCGCGGCACAACGCATATTTCGCGGCGGTGCAATCGCGCCCGGGCTGCC
>CANGSD010000054.1 GCA_947455875.1 Comamonadaceae bacterium | reverse complement strand
TCACGCGCTGTGCCACCGAGCAGGCCGGGCAGGCCCTGACCTTTAGCGCGCAGTAAACGCGCCGCGGCCTCAGTTGCGGAACAGGTCCAGGATGCTGCGTCGCTCGTCGGCCGCCGGCATCGCGCGCACGGCCGGCTTGTCGCTGCTGCCGCCCACGCTGGTCACACCCGCACCGCGCGCGTACTCGTTGTAGTACCACTCGCCACTCAGATTGACCACGCCCTCGGGCGCGGTCGGCTCGAACACCGGCACGCCGCGCAGCGCGGTCTCCATGAAAGCGATCCACACCGGCAGGCTCAGGCCGCCGCCCGTCTCGCGGTCACCCAGCGAGCGCGGCGTGTCGTATCCCATCCAGACCACTGCCGCCACTGTGGGGTGAAAACCCGCGAACCAGGTGTCGATCGCGTCGTTGGTCGTGCCGGTCTTGCCATACAGATCGACCCGTTTGAGTTCGACCTGGGCCCGCGCCGCGGTGCCCGATCGTGTGATCTCCTGCAAGAGACGGTTCATGACGAAGGCGTTGCGCGGATCGACCGCGCGCACCGCGTCGGCCGGCTTGGGCGGCGTGGTTTCGACCAGTGGCTTGCCACGCTGGTCGGTGATCCGGCTGATCACCCAGGGGTTGACGCGGTAGCCGCCGTTGGCGAACACCGCGTAGCCGGTGGCCATCTGCATCGGCGTCACCGAGCCCGCGCCCAGTGCCATCGTCAGGTAGGGCGGGTGCTTCTCGGCCTCGAAGCCAAAGCGTGTGATCCACTCCTGCGCGTTTTGCGCACCCACGGCTTGCAGGATGCGGATCGACACCATGTTCTTGGACTTGGCCAGTGCAGTGTGCAGCGGCATCGGCCCTTCAAATTTGCCGTCGTAGTTCTTCGGCTCCCAAGGTGAGCCCCCGGTGACGCTGGCGTCGAAGAACAGCGGTGCGTCGTTGACCATGGTGGCGGGCGTGAAGCCTTTTTCCAGGGCCGCCGAGTAGATGAAGGGCTTGAACGACGACCCCGGCTGGCGCCAGGCCTGCGTGACGTGGTTGAACTTGTTCTTGTTGAAGTCGAAGCCACCGACCAGGGCGAGGACGCTGCCATCACGCGGGTCCAGGGCGACAAAGGCACCTTCGACTTCCGGCAGCTGGGTGATCTCCCAGCCCTTGGCCTGCTTGACCACGCGCACCACCGCGCCGCGCCGGATCTTGATCTTGGGCGGCGCCTTGTCCGACAGGCCCGACTGGGCGGGCTTGAGGCCCTCGCCCGTGATCTCGATTTGCTCGCCGTTCTGGCGCACGACCCGCACGCGCTTGGGGTCGGCCTCCAGGACCACGGCCGACATCACATCGCCGTTGTCCGGGCGATCGCTGAGTGCGTCGTCGACCGCTTCGTCCAGGTCTTTGGCGCTGATGCTCAGGGGCAGGTCGATGAACTGCTCGGGGCCGCGGTAGATCTGACGGCGCTCGTAATCCATGATGCCCTTGCGCAGGGCCTTGTAGGCGGCTTCCTGCTGGTCGGCCTTGATCGTGGTGTAGACGTTCAGGCCCCGGGTGTAGGTCTCGTCGCCGTATTGCGCGTACACCAGTTGGCGCACGGTCTCGGCCACGTATTCGGCATGCGTGCGCAGCGGGTCGGCAGCGGTGCGGATCTTCAGCTCCTCGCGCTTGGCCTGTGCGGCCTGCGCGGGGGTGATGAAGTTGTTCTCCTCCATCCGCTCGATGATGTAGAGCTGTCGCGAGCGCGCGCGCTTGGGGTTGTTGATCGGGTTGTAGGCCGAGGGGGCCTTGGGCAGGCCGGCCAGCATCGCGGCCTCGGCGATGCTCAGGTCCTTCATGGGCTTGCCGTAATAGGCTTCGGACGCCGCCGCAAAGCCGTAGGCGCGATTGCCCAGGAAGATCTGGTTCATGTAGATCTCGAGGATCTGGTCCTTCGTGAGCATGTGCTCGAGCTTGAAGGTCAGCAGCACCTCATAGAGCTTGCGGGTGAAGGTCTTCTCGGTGGTGAGGTAGACGTTGCGCGCCACCTGCATGGTGATGGTCGAGGCGCCCTGGCTCTTGGCCCGACCCAGGTTGGCCAGCGCCGCGCGCAGCAGGCCGCGGTAATCGACGCCGCTGTGTTGATAAAAGCGTGCGTCCTCGATGGCCAGCACCGCGTCCTTCATCACCTTGGGAATCTCCGCGATCGGTGTGAGGTTGCGTCGCTCTTCGCCGAACTCGCCAATCAGCACCCCTTCGGCGGAAAACACCCGCAACGGCAGCTTGGGCCGGTAGGACTGGAGATCCGAGATATCGGGCAGGTTGGGGTAGGCCACCGACAGGGCCACCGCCACGATGATGACCACGCTGGCTACCGCGGCTGCGGCCAGGCCGAAGGCCCAGAGCAAGGCCTTGACCAAAGCCTGACGGATCCCCCCGGTCTGCGGACGTGGGGGAGCGGGTGACTTGTCGGATTCGGGCGGCGTGTCGGTGGGCATGGGCGGCGGGGGGAACTTGCAAGGATTATCCGGGGCAAATTTTGTGAGCCAACGCAACTGATTGCAGTATCATGAGTAGTTATTTGGTATTCAAAAAGCCGGTCAACCGGTTGCAGGGGGCGGAGTGTTTGCGACAGGACTGGGGTTCGGGCGCGTTCCTGCGCCACTGCTGGGCATGGACATCAGCGCTTCCAGCGTCAAGCTGGTCGAGCTCGGACGCGGCCGGCGCGGCGGCTTCGTCCTCGAGCGTTGCGCCCTGGAGACTCTGGACAGCGGCTGCATCAACGAAGGCAACGTCGACAATTTCGACGCTGTGGCCGACGCCATGCGCCGTGTGGTGCGGCGCAGCGGCACCCGCACCCGCCAGGTCGCACTGGCCCTGCCAGCATCCGCCGTCATCACCAAAAAGATCGCCCTGCCAGCGGGCCTGACGCCCAGCGCGCTCGAGGCCCAGGTCGAGGCCGAGGCCAGCCAGTACATCCCCTTCTCGCTCGACGAGGTCAGTCTCGACTTCTGCCTCATGGGGCCCAGCGCCGACTCGCAGACCGAGGTCGATGTCCTGATCGCGGCCTCGCGCAAGGAAAAGGTCCAGGATCGCCAGGGCCTGGCCGAGGCCGCCGGCCTGCGGCCCGTCATCCTCGACATCGAGTCCTGCGCCTCGCGTCTGGCCGTCAGCCGCCTGATCGACAGCCTTCCCTGTGAGGGCCCGCAGCCCATGGTGGCGCTCTTTGAGGTCGGCGCTTTCTCCACGGGTATGCAGGTGTTCCATGGCGGCGAGGTGGTGTACGACCGCGACCAGGCCTTTGGCGGCGCCCAGCTCACGCAGCAGATTGCCCGCACCTATGGCTACGCGCCCGACGAAGCCGAGCGCCGCAAGCGCCGAGGCGATCTGCCCGAAGACGCTGGCACGGCCGTGATCCAGCCTTTTGTCGCCAGCCTGGCCCAGGAAATCGCGCGCGCCCTGCAGTTCTTTTTCACCAGCACACCCCACCACCGTGTCGATGCCGTGTTGCTGGCCGGTGGCAGCGCGGGCCTGTCGGGCCTGACGCAGGCCGTGGCTCGCCAGACGTCGTTCCCTTGCAGCCTGGTCAATCCCTTCGAGGGCATGGGCATCGCCGCGGCCCTCAAGCCCGAAAAGCTGCGCAGCCAGGCGCCGTCCTATCTCACCGCTTGTGGCCTGGCGATGCGCCGGTTTCTCTCGTGATCCTCATCAACCTCTTGCCCCATCGCGAGGCGGCGCGCAAGCGTCGCCGAGAGCGCTTCCTCTTCATGTTGGGTCTGTCCTTCGTAACGGGTGCCCTGGTGGCGGGGGTGATCTACCTCGCGCAGGCTGCGGCCGTCGCCGCCCAGCGCGAGCGCAACGACACCCTGGGGGCCGAGATCCGTCGCCTCGATACCCAGATCAAGGACATCAGCAACTTGCGCCAAGAGATCGGCGCCCTGCGTGCGCGCCAGCAGGCGGTCGAGGACTTGCAGGCCGACCGCAACATGCCGGTGCACCTGCTGCGTGAGCTGGTCGAGCAATTGCCCGATGGCGTCTACCTGACCGGCTTGCGCCAGGACCCGCAGGTTGTCGTCTTGCAGGGCGTCGCCCAATCCAATGAGCGGGTCTCCGAGATGCTGCGCAACCTCGGCCATCGCAGCGTCTGGTTGGCGCAGCCCGAACTCGTCGAGATCGTGGCCAGCAGCGTGAGCCTGGGGCCGCGCGAGCAGCGCCGTGTCGCCAACTTTCAGATCCGCGTGCGTCTGGTGCGCGCGGGCGAGACCGCATCAGCGGGCCGGACCTGATCCCCATGGCCTCTACCGACGCACTGATCTCTCGTATCGCGCCCCTGCTGGCACGCGCCCGCCAGCAGTTCATGGGGCTGGATCTGCGCGACCCGGCGACCTGGCCGCTGTTGCCGCGCTCGGCGCTGTTTGTGTTCGTCGCCCTCGCCATCGGAGCGGCGCTCTGGTGGGTCGTCATCCGCGATACCGTGGGCGAACTGCAGGCCGAACGCGAGCGGGAGGCGAGCCTGCAGGCCGACTTCCTGCGCAAGCTGCCGCAGGCCCTCAACCTCGAGGGCTTGAAGCGCCAGCGCGAGCAGGTCCAGCAGCAGGTGACCCAGCTTGAAAAACAGTTGCCGGGCCGCTCCGAGATGGATGCCTTGCTTTCCGACATCAACCAGGCTGGACTCGCGCGCAGTCTGCACTTCGATCTGTTTCGGCCGGGTCAGGTGTCGGTCAAGGCCTACTACGCCGAGTTACCCATCGCCCTCAAGGTCACGGGCCGCTACCACGATGTGGGCGCTTTCGCCGCCGACATCGCCCACCTCTCGCGCATCGTGACCCTGAGCAATCTCAGCATCACGCCCGCGCGCGACGGCGGGCTGGTGATGGAGGCGACCGCCAAAACCTTCCGCTACCTCGATCCCGACGAAATCAGCGCCCAGCGTAAGGCCGCAGGTCCTAGCGCTGCGGCTTCCGGAGCACGTGCCCGATGAACCGTCTGCATGCTGTCCTGGCCAGTGGCGGGCTGAGCTTGCTGCTGGTCGCTTGTAGCGACACCCGCCCCGATTCCGTCCAGGACTGGATCACCCAGCAACGCGCCCAGGCGCACCCCGTGGTCACGCCGCTGCCCGAACCCAAGCCGTACATCCCGCAGGCCTACCGCGCCGCCTCGGCCGCCGACCCCTTTGACAGCCAGAAGCTCACCCTGGCCCTGCGCCGCGATTCGACGCAGCCCCAGGCCTCTGCGGCGCTTCTGAAGCCCGAACTGGTCCGCCCCCGGCAACCCCTGGAGGCCTTCCCGCTCGACACCATGACGCTGGTGGGCAGCCTGATGCGCCGGGGCCAACCGGTGGCCCTGATCCGCATTGATCGACTGGTCCATTCGGTGCGGCCCGGCGTTTATCTGGGCCAAAACTACGGCAAGGTCATCAAGATCACCGACACCCAGGTGTTGCTGCGCGAGATCGTGCAGGACGCCTCGGGCGAATGGACAGAACGCGCTGCCTCGCTGCAGTTGCAGGAGGAACGCCAATGATCCGGGTCGCTCATATCGGGCCTCAGGCCCGCAGACGGCTGGCCGTCTGCCTCGCGCCGTGGGCGCTGCTCCTTGCTCTGATCGCGCCGGGCGCCGCGGCCCAGGATGTCGCCACGGGCAACGCACCGCCGCTGGCGATCCAGGCCATCACGGGCGCCCTCCATCCGGGCGCGGAGGTCGTGCGCATCGACCTGTCCCGAGCGCTGCAGGTCTTGCCCGCTTCGTTTGCCGTGCAGTCGCCCGCGCGCATCGCGCTGGACCTGCCGGGTGCGGTCAATGCCCTGGGTCGGCAGGTGGTCGACATCCAGCAGGGTCATGTGCGTACGGTCCAGGTCGTGCAGTCCGGTGAACGCACCCGCCTGGTCATCAACCTGAAGGCGCCGGTGCCGTACGCCCTGCAAGTCGACGGCCGCTCGCTGCTGGTGGTCATGACACCGATGGCCGCGCCCGCTGTGGCCACGGCCATTCCGGCGGTCTTTGCCGAGAGCCGCAACCGTGAGGCCTTGCCCCTGAAGGACCTCGACTTCCGGCGCGGTCCCGACAACGCGGGTCGTGTGGTCGTCGACCTGGCCAGCAGCCAGGTCGGCGTGGACATCCGCCAGCAGGGGCAGAACCTGGTGGTCGAGTTCCTCAAGTCCAGCCTGCCCGAAGGTCTGCGCCGTCGCCTGGACGTGGCCGACTTCGCCACCCCCGTGCAGACCATCACCGCGCAGCAGGCGGGCGATCGTGTCCGGCTTGTCATCGAGCCGCGCGGGGCCTGGGAGCACAGCGCCTACCAGAGTGACACCCAGCTGGTCGTCGAGGTCAGGCCGCAGCGCGCCTCGGCCGGCTCCGCGGCGCAGGGGGCGAGCTTCGTGGGCGAGAAGTTGTCGCTGAACTTCCAGAACATCGAGGTGCGGGCGCTGCTGCAGGTGATCGCTGATTTCACCCAGTTCAATGTCATCACCTCCGACTCGGTCTCGGGCTCGCTCACCTTGCGGCTGCGCGATGTGCCCTGGGACCAGGCGCTGGACATCATCTTGCAGGCCAAGGGCCTGGGCATGCGCAAGTCCGGCAACGTGCTGTGGATCGCGCCCAAGGACGAGATCGCCGCCCGCGAAAAACTCGAGCTCGAGGCGCGTGCAGCCTTGCAGGGCCTGGAGCCTGTGCGCACCCAAGCCTTCCAACTCAATTACGCCAAGGCGGCGGATGTCGCGGCGCAGCTGATGGCCGGCCCACCGGCCAACCGCATCCTGAGTAACCGCGGCAGCGTGATCGCCGAGCCCCGCACCAACCAGCTGTTCGTCACCGACATCGGCGTGCGCCTGGAGGGCGTGCAGGCGCTGCTGGCCAAGCTCGATGTGGCTGTGCGCCAGGTGTTGATCGAGGCGCGCATCGTCGAGGCCTCCGACACCTTCGGTAAATCGCTGGGTGTGCGCCTGGGTGGCCAGGACTTGCGAGGGATCCGTGGCAGCGAACCCGGTGTGCCGCTGGGCGGCAACAACCGCATCGGCCTGGGCGCCTCCTACAACGCCCTGACCGGCACCACGGGTGAGACATTGCCCGCAGGTGCTGGCGCCGACACCCGCTTCGTCAACCTGCCGGCGCTGGGCTTGGCGGGCTTCGCACCGGCCACCTTCGCGATCTCGCTCTTCAGCTCGTCGGCCAACCGCTTCTTGAACCTGGAGCTGTCGGCCCTGGAGGCCGATGGCAAGGGCAAGCTGGTGTCCAGCCCGCGCATCGTCACCGCCGACCAGACCAAGGCCCTGATTGAGCAGGGCACCGAGTTTCCCTA
>CANGSD010000053.1 GCA_947455875.1 Comamonadaceae bacterium | reverse complement strand
TGGGAAACCCCGGCGCGCCGTGCGCCGGAGAACCGCTACGATACTACTTATTCCTTTACGTAGTTTTCCCTAAAGCCCCACCCTATGGACGTCGACTACCGCACCGCCTTCGACCTGGCGCCCGTGGGGCTGTGCCTGTCGAGAAACCGCGGGATCGTCGACTGCAACCAGGCCTTGTGCGAGATGTTTGCCGCCTCGCGCGAGCAGTTGATCGGACAGACTTTTCAGGTCCTGTATCCGAGCGCCGACGAATACGAGCGACTGGGTGCGCGCATGGCTCCCATCCTCAATGCCCGCGGCTCGTACGCCGACGACCGCATCATGAAGCGGGCCACCGGCGAGTTGTTTTGGTGCCATGTATCGGGGCGCGCTCTGGTGCCAGGCGCGCCGCACGAGGCAGGCATCTGGTCCTTTGAAGACCTGAGCGCGCAGCGGCCGGTGGGCGCCGAACTCACCCCGCGCGAGCGCGAAGTGGCCGCGCGCCTGCTCGATGGCATGACGTCCAAGGAAATCGGCAAGGCCCTGACGATCAGCCACCGCACCGTGGAAATCTACCGAGCCCGCCTCATGCGCAAATACAAGGCGAACACCACCGCCGATCTGGTCCATAAGTTGATAGCGGGGGCGTGAAGCCCTCACCATCCCCTGCATTCCCACACTCTAGGAGCACCCCATGGCCACACGCTACCCCCAGCCCGATCTGAAGGACCTGCCCGAGGACATGCGCGCGCGCATCCTGGAGGTGCAAGAGAAAAGCGGCTTCGTGCCCAATGTGTTCCTGGCGCTGGCGCGCCGGCCGGCCGAGTGGCGGGCCTTCTTCGCCTACCACGACGCCCTGATGCTCAAGGAAGGCGGCCACCTGACCAAGGGCGACCGCGAGATGATCGTCACGACCACCAGCGCCGCCAACGAGTGCCTGTATTGCGTGGTGGCCCACGGCGCCATCTTGCGCATCTACGAGAAGAAACCCCTGGTGGCCGACCAGGTGGCCGTCAACTACCGCAAGGCCGACATCACACCGCGCCAGCACGCCATGCTCGATTTCGCCATGAAGGTGTGCCTGCGTTCACACGAGATCAACGACGCCGACTTCGAAGCGCTGCATGCGCATGGCTTTGACGACGAGGACGCCTGGGACATTGCGGCCATCACGGCCTTCTTTGGCCTGTCCAACCGCATGGCGAGCTTCTCGAACATGATGCCCAACCCCGAGTTCTACCTGCTCGGGCGGGTGCCGCGCGCCAAATAAGCCGCGGCTTATTCGAGATGCTGTCGTAACCAGTCTGGCAGCGGCGCTGATTTTTGCGCCGGGAAGTCTGTCCAGACGGTGGTGGCACCGCCCGCGGCGCAGATCACGTCGGGCTCCGACGCACGGGCCATGGTGGTCCAGCTCTCGAAGCTGCTGCGTCCTGGGTCGCTCACATACATCCGAACCAGCACATCGGCCGGGTACTCGAACTGCCGGTAGAAATTGCAAAAGGCATTGACGATCACGGGCCCCTGCCCCAGCGGATTGGGCAGGGCATTGATGGCCTTGAACCAGTCGATGCGAATAGTCTCCATGTAGCGAAAGTACAGGGTGTTGTTCACATGGCCCATCGCGTCCATGTCGCCCCAGCGAATCGGGAGCGTGAGCGTGTAGACCAGCTTTTTCTTTTCGGGTAGTTCGAGTTTCATGGGTCAGAGGGCAAAGCCGTCGTCGGCGGCGATGACCGCGCCGTTGACGAAGTGGGTTTCATTGCTGGCGAGCATCACGATCAAGGCATCGAGATCTTCGGGTCGGCCCACGCGCTTGCGCGGCATCATCTGCACCAGCTTCTGGCCCTGCTCGGTGGACCAGTGGTGGTGGTTGATCTCGGTGTCGATGTAGCCGGGGCAGATCGCATTGACGTTGATGCCAAAGCGCCCCCACTCCAGGGCCATGGCCCGCGTCATGTGGACCACGGTGGCCTTGCTCATGGCGTATACACCAATCTGCGGCAAGACCTTCAGGCCGGCCATCGAGGCGATGTTGATGATGCGCCCGCCGGTGTAGGTGCCGGGGGCGGCGCCCTTGGCGCGGGCGAGCATGCGCTTGGCCACTTCCTGGGCGGTGAAGAAGGCGCCGCGCACATTGGTGTCAAAGAGCCGATCGAAGTCGTCTTCGGCCACGTCCTGCAGACGCTGGGTGGCGGCGATGCCGGCGTTGTTCACGAGAATGTCCAGCGAACCCACCTCGGTTTCGGCATGGGCGACGGCGGCGCGGATGCTGGCCACATCGGTCACGTCCATCGCGGTGATGTGGGCATCGCCGCCCTCGCTCTCGATCTGGGCGCGCAGATCTTTGAGCTTTTCGGTGCGCCGGGCGGCCAGGACCACGGCGGCTCCGGCGCGCGCCAGGGTGCGGGCAGCCTGGGCCCCCAGGCCACTGGAAGCCCCCGTGACCAGGGCGACACGCCCGGAAAGATCGATGCTGTAGCTCATGGGAGGGCTCCTGGCGAGAGCCGGCGCACACCGGCCACCGCAATAGAATGTGACGATTGAATGGGGCCGCAAGCAATCGAGCGTCAGGCGCGACCCGCAGGCCCATTCCCCGAAATTCATTATCCGCGAGACACGATGACCCACGACGAGATACTGGCGAAGTACGGCCCCCGTGAAGCGATGGAATACGACGTGGTGGTGGTGGGTGCCGGCCCCGCTGGCCTGTCTGCCGCCATACGACTGAAGCAACTGGCCAGCGCGAAAGGCCAGGACATCTCGGTGGTGGTGCTGGAGAAAGGCTCCGAGCCGGGCGCCCACATCCTCTCGGGCGCGATCATGGATCCGCGCGCCCTCACCGAGTTGTTCCCCGACTGGAAGGCCCTGGGCGCGCCCCTGAACCAGCCCGTCACCGAAGACGCCTTCCTGTTTCTGACCGAGACCGGGGCGATGCGCACGCCCAACTTCCTGCTGCCAAAAAACTTCCACAACGACGGCAACTACATCATCAGTCTGGCCAACCTCACGCGCTGGCTGGCGCAGCAGGCCGAGACCCTGGGCGTGGAAATCTTCCCCGGCTTTCCGGCGGCCGAAGTTCTGTTCAATGAAAACGGCTCGATCAAGGGCGTGGCCACGGCCAATATGGGCGTGAGCAAGAGTGGGCAACCCACCGAGAACTTCCAGCTCGGGATGGAGCTGCACGCCAAGTACACGCTCTTTGCCGAAGGCGCACGCGGTCACCTGGGCAAGCAGCTGATCGCCAATTTCCGCCTCGATGCCAAGAGCGACCCGCAAAGCTACAGCATCGGCATCAAGGAAGTGTGGGAGATCGATCCGGCACGCCACCAACCGGGGCTGGCGGTGCACACCGCAGGCTGGCCTTTGGACAACGACACCTACGGCGGTTCCTTCCTGTATCACATGGAGAACAACCAGGTGGCCGTGGGCTATGTGGTGGGCCTGGACTACAGCAACCCTTGGCTGTCTCCGTTCGAAGAATTCCAGCGTTTCAAGACACACCCCAACATCCGCTGGTACTTTGACACGCCCGAGGGCGGCAAGCCGACCAAGCGCTTGGCCTATGGCGCACGCGCACTCACGGTGGGCGGCCTCTTGTCGCTGCCCAAGACGGTGTTCCCCGGCGGCGCGCTGGTGGGATGCGATGCGGGCTACCTCAATGCGTCGCGGATCAAGGGCAGTCACGCCGCGATCAAGACCGGCATGCTGGCCGCCGAAGCGGCCTTCGACGCGCTGCTGGCCGGCCGTCGCCACGACGAACTCAGCGCCTACCCCGCGGCCTTCGAGTCCTCGTGGCTGCACACCGAATTGCACAAGGCGCGCAACTTCAAGCAGTGGTTCAAGAAGGGCCTGCCCCTGGCCACGGTGATGACCGGCGTCGAGCAGTTTCTGCTGCGCGGACACATCCCCTGGACGCTGCACCGCGAAAAGCCCGATCACCTGTATCTCAAGCCCGCCAACCAGTGCACGCCCATCGAGTACCCCAAGCCCGATGGCAAGCTGACCTTTGATCGACTGTCGTCGGTGTTCATCTCCAACACCAACCACGCCGAGGATCAGCCGGCTCACCTCACGCTCACCGACCCTTCAGCGCCGGTGGCGATCAACCTCAAGCGCTTTGCGGGGCCCGAGTCGCGCTATTGCCCCGCGGGTGTTTACGAATACGTGAAAGATGCCTCGGGCGGTGATCGCCTCCAGATCAACGCGCAAAACTGCGTGCACTGCAAAACCTGCGACATCAAGGACCCGACCCAGAACATCGTGTGGGTGGTGCCCGAGGGCGGCGGCGGGCCCAATTACGCCAATATGTAGGTCGCAGGACCTACGTCGGGCGCGCGGGGCGGGCGGCTACAATTCGGTGTCGTCAGGAGAGCGCCGCGGCCCCCAAGGGGTCCCGGCCGCCGAAGGCGCAGGCTGAACGCCGAACGCTCAGGCACCCAGGACTGACGACACGCCCCGGCAACGGGGCGTTCCCCTGCTGGAGAGAGGCTTGCCGCCATAGCCCGTGACCCACGGCGCGAGGCGCAGCAAGCCCACCGAAGGAGCAAACCCCACCGGGGTGAATCTCTCAGGTAAAGCGGACAGCCGGGCTCCCCCATGGCGAAAGCCATGGATTGAAGCCCTGCCTGCGGAGAGTCCATGTCCAGCGCCCCCGTCGAATCCCCTGCGTCGCAGCCCTTGCTGCACACGCCCTTGCACGCCTTGCATCTGGAGTTGGGCGCGCGCATGGTGCCCTTCGCGGGCTATGCGATGCCGGTGCAATACCCCGCCGGCCTGATGGCTGAACACCGCCACACCCGCGGCGCCGCGGGTCTGTTTGACGTCTCGCACATGGGCCAGCTGCGGCTGGTGGGGCCCGATGCAGCGGCCGCCTTCGAGTCGCTGATGCCGGTGGACGTGATCGGCCTGGGCGTGGGTAAGCAACGCTATGGCCTGCTGCTATCGGATGCGGGCACGATCCTGGACGACCTGATGTTCGTCAATCGCGGCGATGACCTGTTCGTCATCGTCAATGGCGCCTGCAAGGCCGCCGACATCGCCCACATCCAGGCGCGCATCGGCACGCGTTGCACGGTGCAGCCCCTGCCCGAGCAGGCCCTGCTGGCGCTGCAAGGTCCGCAGGCTGTGACGGCCTTGTCGCGGCTGGTGCCGGGTGTGGAGCGGCTGGTGTTCATGACCGGTGCGCGCTTCACCTGGCAAGGCACCGAGTTGTTCCTCACGCGCAGCGGCTACACCGGCGAAGACGGTTTCGAGATCTCGGTGCCCGCGACGGCCGCCTCGGCGCTGGCGCGCGCGCTGCTGGCGCAGCCCGAGGTCAAGCCGATCGGCCTGGGTGCGCGCAACTCGCTGCGCCTGGAAGCGGGTCTGTGCCTGTATGGCAACGACATCGACACCACCACCACACCGGTCGAGGCCGCCCTGGGCTGGGCCATGCAGAAGGTGCGTCGCACGGGCGGTGCGCGCGCAGGAGGCTTCCCGGGGGCGGACCGGGTGCTGGGCCAGCTCGATGGCACGGAACCCCTCACGCGCAAACGCGTGGGCCTGATCGCGCAGGAACGCGTGCCCGTGCGCGAACACACCGAATTGCAAGACCTGGCAGGTCGGCGCGTGGGCGAAGTCACCAGTGGCTTGCTCGGCCCCACCTGCGACCAACCTGTCGCCATGGGCTATGTGGAGACGGCCCTGGCCGCCAGTGGCACCCGCTTGCAAGCCCTGGTGCGCGGCAAGCCCGTGCCCATGGTCGTGGCCGACCTGCCCTTTGTGCCCACACGCTATTGCCGCGGCCCCGCCGCCTGAACCCTTTTTTCATTTCTCACCTGGAGACACCATGAGCCTGAAGTACACGCCCGATCACGAATGGATCTTGTCCGAGGGCAATGCCCCGGCCACTGTCGGCATCACCGTGCATGCGCAAGACGCACTGGGTGATGTGGTGTTCGTGGACCTGCCCGAAGTGGGCCGCACCTATTCCCAGGGCGACGTTGCGGGTGTCGTCGAATCGGTGAAAGCCGCCGCTGATGTCTTCATGCCGGTCAACGGCGAGGTGACCGAGGTGAACGAAGCGCTGCGCGCCGACCCCTCGCTGGCCAATACCGACCCGCTGGGTCAGGGCTGGTTCTTCAAGGTCAAGCTGGCCAATCCCGAGCAGCTCGAGCCGCTGATGGACGAAACCGCCTACGCCGCCTTCTCGCAAAACGGCTGATCCCACCGCCCACCCAAGGAACGACGCCATGCTGATGCAAGCTGCCCGCCCCTTACGCGAACTCGAGGACGCCGACCAGTTCATCGCCCGCCACATCGGCATCGGCGAAGCCGACGAACAGCACATGCTGTCGGTGATCGGCGAGGCCTCGCGCCGCGCACTGATTGACGGCATCGTACCGCGCGCGATTGCCCGCACCAGTTCGATGAAGCTGCCCGCGCCGGTCACCGAAGCGGCGGCACTGGCCGAACTGAAAGCACTGGCGAGTCAAAACCGCGTGATGCGCAGCTTCATCGGCCAGGGCTACTACGGCACGCACACGCCCACAGTCATCCTGCGCAACATCCTGGAGAACCCCGCCTGGTACACGGCCTACACGCCCTATCAGGCCGAGATCAGCCAAGGGCGTATGGAAGCCCTGGTGAATTTCCAGACCATGGTGTGCGAGCTCACGGGCATGCCGATCGCCAATGCCTCCATGCTCGATGAGGCCACGGCAGCGGCCGAGGCCATGACCTTGGCCAAGCGCAGCGTCAAGAGCGCGAGCGCCCTCTTCATCGTCGCGGGCGACAACCATCCGCAGGTGATCGAGGTCGTACAAACGCGCGCGCAGCCCCTGGGAATCGAAGTGGTGGTGACCGACTCCGTGCAGCAATGGCAAGACGCACTGGGCCGACCGCACTTTGGCGCGCTGGCGGCCTACCCCACCACCAGCGGCCGCATCGCCGATCTGCGCGCAAACGCCGACCAGACCCACGCGCAGCAAGGCGCCTTTATCGTGGCCGCGGACCTGCTGGCGCTCACCCTGCTCACGCCGCCCGGTGAATGGGGCGCCGACATCGTGGTGGGCACCACGCAACGCCTAGGCATGCCCATGGGCGCAGGCGGCCCGCATGCGGCCTATATGGCCTGCCGCGACGAATTCAAACGCTCGCTGCCCGGGCGACTGGTGGGTGTGAGCATCGACGCCCACGGCAACCCGGCCTATCGCCTGGCCTTGCAAACCCGCGAACAGCACATACGCCGCGAGAAAGCCACCTCCAACATCTGCACCGCGCAGGTACTGCCGGCGGTGGTGGCCAGCATGTATGCGGTTTATCACGGGCCGCAGGGCCTCAAGCGCATCGCGC
>CANGSD010000052.1 GCA_947455875.1 Comamonadaceae bacterium | reverse complement strand
AGGGGTTGAACCCCTGATGTAAACCGATTTGCCATGCTATAAGTGTCATTATTTGTTGACACATGGCCGATCCAGCTGTCTTTTCCTCCCTGTACGGGGCCGCCCCTGCTGCGCTTGAGCTGCAGGCGGTGGGCTGCGCGCGGGGCGGTGCCTGGCTGTTTGACAGGGTGTCCTTGCGGCTCGAAGCCGGACAGTGGCTCAAGGTCACGGGCGACAACGGCGCCGGCAAGACCAGTCTGCTGCGGATGCTGGCCGGGCTGCTCCCGCCGGCCAGCGGTCAGATCCTGTGGCGCGGCCAGCCCCTGGGCACGCAGCGCGAACGGCTGGGGCTGGAGCGCCTGTTCCTCAGCCACGCACCGGCTGTCAAAGAAGATCTGAGCGCCCTGGAAAACCTGCTGGCCGCCTGCGCCCTGGCCGGCGAACCGGTCGAAACGACCGAGGCCCTGCAGGCCCTGGACCAGGCCGGCCTGCGCACTCAGGCCCACCAGCCCCTGCGCCGCCTGTCGCAAGGCCAGCGCCGCCGATGCGCCCTGGCCCGCCTGCCGCTGGCCCGCCGACGCCCGCTGTGGATCCTGGACGAGCCCTTCAGCGCGCTGGATGCACCCGCCTGCGACTGGCTAGGCGAGCAAGTACGCGCTCACATTTCACATGGCGGCATGGCGGTGCTGACCAGTCACCAAGCGGTGGCGCTAGACCGGCAGGCCCACCAGGCCCTGCAGCTGTGAGGCCCCGATGACCGCTGTCTGGCCCAACCCCGCCGCCCCTGGCGACCGAGCGACCGAACCGGCGGGCGCGGTGCTGTCCACGCATGTGATCAGCCCGGGCTTGTTCACGGGCGCGCTGGCGGTGGCTGCGCGCGACCTGCTCATCGCGTGGCGACGTCGCACCGACACCCTGGCCGCGCTGATCTTTTTCGTCATGGTCAGCAGCCTCTTCCCGCTGGCGGTGGGGCCCGAGCCGCAGACCCTGAAATTGATGGCGGGCGGCGTGGTGTGGGTCGCCGCCTTGCTGGCCGGCATGCTGTCACTGGCGCGCCTGTTCAACGACGACCTGGCCGACGGCACGCTCGAACAGCTGCTGATCGCGCCCCATCCCCTGACGATGCTGGTGCTGGGCAAGGTGCTGGCGCACTGGGCCGGCTCGGGCCTGCTGGTGACGTTGGCCGCGCCGGTGATTGCCATGCAGTACGGGCTGTCGCCCGGCGCCACCGGCGTGCTGGTCGTGTCCCTTTTGCTGGGCACGCCCATCCTGAGTCTGTTGGGCGCCGTCACCGCGGCCCTCACGGTCGGACTGCGCGGCGGCGCGATGTTGCTGGCGCTGCTGGTGATGCCGCTGTGCGTGCCGGTGCTGGTCTTTGGCGCGGGCGCGGTGCAGGCCTTCGAGGCCGGCCAGGGCGTCACCGCCCACCTGTCCCTTTTGGGTGCGGGTCTGCTGCTGTCGCTGGCGTTCGCACCGCTGGCCTGCGCGCAGGCGCTGCGCATTTCGCTGGAGGCTTGAAATGAGCTGGTTTCGCTACGCTTCACCGCAAACCTTCTACCCGCTGGCGGATCGCCTCGCGCGCGGTTTTGCGATCGCCGCCGCTGCACTCGCTGCGCTGGGCCTGTACATCGGCTTCGTGCTCGCGCCCACCGACGCGCAGCAGGGCGAGGCCTACCGCATCATCTTCGTGCACGTGCCCGCGGCGTGGATGTCGATGTTCATCTACCTCGTGATGGCGGCCTGGGCCGCGGTGGGTCTGGTGTTCAACGCGCGCCTGCCCGCGATGATGGCCCGCGCCCTCGCCCCCACCGGCGCGCTCATGACCTTCCTGGCCCTGTGGACCGGCGCGCTCTGGGGTCGCCCCACCTGGGGCACCTGGTGGGTGTGGGACGCGCGCCTGACCTCCGAGCTGCTGCTGCTGTTTTTGTATCTGGGCTTTCTGGCCCTGCACGCCGCGATCGAAGACCCGCGCCGCGCCGACCGCGACGCGGCACTGCTCGCGCTGCTGGGGGTGGTCAACGTGCCCGTGATCTATTTCTCGGTGAAATGGTGGAACACCCTGCACCAGGGCGCCTCGGTGAGCCTCACGCGCGCGCCGACGATGGCCACCGTCATGCTCACCGGCATGCTGGTGATGGCGCTGGCCTTCTGGATGTATTCGATCGCGGTCAGTCTGTGGCGCGTGCGCGTGCTGATACTGGAGCGCGAACGCCATGCCGACTGGGCGCGCGCGGCGGCGGGCCTGCCCGCGCGTGCGAGCGCAGACCGTGCACACACCGGCGCACAAGGAGCCACCGCATGAACGCCTCCGATCTGGGAACCTACCTCGCCATGGGCGGCTACGGCCTGTATGTCTGGGGCTCGCTGGGCATGTGCGTCGGCGTCTTCATCGCGGAAATGCTCTCGCTGCGCGCGCGCCGCCGCGCCCTGCTGCAAGAACTCGCCGCCGACGACACCCCGGTGCGCGCCACGCGCCAGCCTGTGCTCACACGTCAGGAGGCCACATGAAACCGCGTACCCGACGCGCGCTGGCGGTGGTCGTGGGCCTGGGCCTGGTGGGAGGCGCGAGCGCGCTGGTGCTCAATGCGTTCAACGACAACCTGGTGTTCTTCTTCAGCCCCACGCAGGTCGTGGCACAACAAGCGCCCCAGGGCCGCAGCTTTCGCGTCGGCGGCTTGGTGGAAACCGGCAGCATCCAGCGCAGCACGCAAGACCTGAAGCTGGAGTTTGTCGTCACCGACGGCGCGCAACGCGTGCCGGTGCGCTACACCGGCCTGCTGCCCGACCTCTTTCAAGAGGGCAAGGGCGTGGTGGCCCAGGGCAAGCTGGGCGCTGACGGCGTGTTCCACGCCGACCAGGTGCTGGCCAAGCACGACGAAAACTACATGCCGCCCGAGGCCGCTGCCGCCCTGAAGGCGGCAGGCCACCCGCCGCCCGCTGCGACACCCGCCTACGCGAAAGGCACGAAGCCGTGATCGTCGAACTCGGTCACTTCGCGCTGATGTTGGCGCTGGGCGTGGCGCTGGTGCAGTGCGTCTTGCCGCTGTGGGGCGCGCACACCGCACGCCTGCCGCTGGCGCGGATCGCGCGGCCTGCCGCTTATGCGCACCTGCTGCTGCTGGCGCTGGCCTACGTGGCATTGACCTGGGCGTTTATCGACAACGACTTCTCGGTGGCCCTGGCTGCCAAGCACTCCAACTCCTCGCTGCCCCTGGTCTATCGCATCACCGCGGTGTGGGGCAACCACGAAGGCTCGATCCTGCTGTGGGCCCTGGTGCTCGCCGGTTGGACGGCGGCGGTCGCCCGCTACTCGCAGGCGCTGGACGATGCCACGCGCGCGCGCGTGATCGGCATCATGGGCGGGGTGAGCGTGGGATTCCTGCTGTTCACGCTGCTGGTGTCGAATCCCTTCGAGCGCATGCTGCCCGCCGCGCTCGACGGCCAGGACCTGCACCCGCTGCTGGAAGACCCCGGGATGATCATTCCCCCGCCGCTGCTGTACATGGGCTATGTCGGTCTGGTGGTGGCCTTTGCCTTTGCGCTGGCCGCTTTGCTCGCGGGCCGTCTGGACACGGCGTGGGCGCGCTGGTCGCGGCCCTGGACCACCGCGGCCTGGTGTTTTCTCACGGTCGGTATCGCACTGGGCAGCTTCTGGGCCTATTACGAACTGGGCTGGGGTGGCTGGTGGTTCTGGGATCCGGTAGAAAACGCGTCCTTCATGCCCTGGCTGGTGGCCACTGCGTTGATGCACTCGCTGGCCGTCACCGAGCAGCGCGGCGCCATGAAGATCTGGACGGCGTTGCTGGCCATCCTCGCCTTCTCCTTGTCGCTTCTGGGCACCTTCATCGTGCGCTCGGGCGTACTCAGTTCGGTTCATGCTTTTGCCACCGACCCGGCACGCGGCCTGTTCATCTTGGCTTTTCTTGCCCTGGTGGTGGGCGGTTCGCTGGCGCTGTTTGCCTGGCGCGCGCCGCGCGTGGGCCTGGGCGGCAGCTTTGAGCCGGTCTCGCGTGAATCGCTGCTCCTGGCCAACAACCTGCTGCTGGCGGTGGCGGCGGCGGCGGTGCTTCTGGGCACGCTGTATCCGCTGGTGATCGACGCGCTCGGCGGCGGCAAGCTGTCGGTGGGGCCGCCTTACTTCAACGCGGTCTTCGTGCCGCTGATGGCGCCCGCGCTGTTTCTCATGGGCGTGGGGCCGCTGGCGCGCTGGCGCGCCTCGCCGCTGCCGGATCTCGCGCGTCGACTGCGCTGGGCCGCAGCGGTCAGCGCCATCAGCGCGGTGGTCGCGCCCTTCGTGCTGGGCACCTGGTCGCCGATGGTCGGCCTGGGTCTGTTGCTGGCGGTGTGGATCGCCGCAGCGGGTGGGGCCGGGATCGTTGAACGCCTGCGCATGCATCGCGGGCCAAGCCTGTGGACCCGCGTGTCGGCCCAGGGCGGCAGCTACTGGGGCATGCAACTGGCGCACTTGGGTGTGGCGGTGTTCATCGCCGGCGTCACCGTGGTGGGCGGCTTTCACACCGAGCGCGATGTGCGCATGACCATCGGCGACCATGCCGAAGTCGGCGGCTACCGCTTCCAGCTCGATCACCTGGGGCAGATGGAAGGCCCCAACTACCTCGCGCTGGTAGCGACCCTGTCCGTCACGCGCGATGGCGAGCCGGTCGCGACCCTGCGTCCGCAGCGGCGCAACTACACGGTCAGTCGCATGCCCATGACCGAGGTCGCCATTGACCGCGGCTTCACGCGTGACCTGTATGTCGCACTGGGTGAGCCGGTGGGCCCTGAGGCCTTCAGCGTGCGTATCCACCACAAGCCCTTGGTGAACTGGATCTGGGGCGGCTGCTTGATGATGGCGCTGGGCGGCTTTCTGGCCATCGCCGACCGACGCTATCGCGTGCGTCGCCAGCGCGAAGCCGCTGTTCGGGCCCAAGCAGCCGGCACGCCCTTGCCCGTCACCTCGGAGCGAGCCGCATGAACGACGCGCAGGTTCAAGGGGGCGATGAGGTGCGTGCGCGCCGCATGCGCGCGCTGCTGCCGCTGGCGATCTTTGTCGCCGTGCTGGTCTTGCTGGGCGTGGGCCTGACGGGCAATCCGCGCGAGCTGCCTTCAGCCCTGATCGACAAACCCGCGCCCTCGTTTCGTTTGACGACGCTGGCCACACCGCTCGCACCCGAACGCATGCTGGGCAGCGCCGACCTGCGCGGACAGGTCTGGGTGCTCAATGTCTGGGCCTCGTGGTGCACCGCCTGCCGGCTCGAGCATCCGCTGCTGGTGGAGTTTGCGCGTACCAACACCGTGCCGATCTACGGACTGAACTACAAGGACGCGCCGACCGACGCACAGCGCTGGCTGGCGAACTTTGGCGACCCGTATCAACATTCCTTCAGCGATCGCGACGGTCGCGTGGGCATGGACTTCGGCGTCTATGGAGCGCCCGAGACCTATGTCATCGACGCAGCAGGCCGTGTGCGTTTCAAGCATGTGGGGCCGCTCACGCCCGAGGTGCTGCAGGAGCAGATCGTGCCGCTGGTCAGGAGGCTGCGTGCCTAACGCGCGCCATCTTCTGGGCCGACGCATCGTGCGGGCCGTCCGCCTGGCGGTGGCCGTGGTGATTGCATTGACCGTGGCACTGGTGCTGGCGCCAGCCATCGCGCAGGCGCGCGAGGCTGCCCCCACCGCCGCCGACCCCGCACTTGAGGCGCGCGTGATGGCGCTGGCCGACGAACTGCGCTGCGTCGTCTGCCAGAACGAAACCCTGGCCGCCTCGCAAGCCGACCTGGCGCGCGATCTGCGCGCGCAGATTCGGCTGCAGCTGCAGCAAGGCCGCAGCCACCAGGAGGTGCTGGACTTCATGGTGGAGCGTTACGGTCAGTTCGTCTTGTATCGCCCGCCCCTGCAGATCTCGACGCTGGTGCTGTGGGTCGGTCCCTTTCTGCTGCTGGCGATCGCCCTGGCCTGGTGGATCGGCAGCGCCAAGCGGCGCCGGCGAGACGCGGGTGGCCTGAGCCCCGACGAAATTCGACGTGTGCAAGCCCTGCTCGATGGAGACCCCACGCGATGACGCCCACCGCCGCCTTCTGGCTCCTGGCCCTGCTGCTCGCGGCGGGCACGATGGTGTGCTTGCTGCCCACGCTGCGACGCAACGACGATGCTGGTGAGCACGGCGCGCTGGCGGCTGCGGGCGCAGGCTCCACGCTCTCGCTGCTACGCGAACAACTGGCCGCCACCGAACGTGACCGCGCTGCAGGCCGCATCGATGCAGCGACCGCCGAACGCCTGCAGGCCGAGATCAGCCGCCGCCTGCTCGAGGAGCATGCGCAGTCACCGGCGGCCTGGCGCGCCGACCCCGCACGCGGCACGGCCTGGATGGTGATGGCCGGTGTGCCGCTGTTCGCGGTGGCGCTTTACCTGGCCGTGGGCAACCCGGCGGCCTTGTCGCAGCCGCCACGCGTGGCGGCGGGCCCGCAGCCCACGATGACGCAGGTTGAATCCATGGTGTCGCAGATGATGCAGGCCCTGGAGGCGCGCGCGCAGCGCGGCGAAACGCGGCCCGAAGACGGACCGGCCTGGGCGATGGCGGGGCGCACGCTGGCCTCGCTGCAACGATTCAAGGAAGCCGACCAGGCCTTTGCGCGCGCCCTCGCGCTCACGCCGAATGACGCGAACCTGCTGGCCGATCGCGCCGACATCCTGAGCCTGCTGCAAGGCCAGAACCCCGAGGGCGAGCCGATGCGCCTGATCGAGCGCGCGCTGCGCGTCGACCCCAATCAACCCAAGGCGCTGGCGCTGGCGGGCAGCGTGGCCTTCAAGCGCGGCGATATGGTCACCGCCATCACCCACTGGCGCCGCGCGATTGCGAATCTGCCGCCCGAGAGCGAGTTCGCGCGCGGGCTGACGCAAAGCCTGCAAGAGGCGATGGCCTCGCAGACCCCTCGCGCCACCAGCACCTCCCCGCGCATCGCGCCGGACAAGTCTCCGCTCGCCGCCGCTGCCGGATCGATCCGCGGGCGCGTGAGCCTCACACCGGCCCTGCGCGCACAAGCGCAGCCCAATGACACCGTCTTCATCGTGGCGCGCGCCGAGCAGGGCCCGCGCATGCCGCTGGCCATCGTGCGCATGCGGGTGGTGGACCTGCCGGCCGAATTCACGCTCGATGACAGCAGCGCCATGTCGCCGCAGCTGCGCCTGTCCTCGTATCCGGATCTCGTTGTGAGCGCTCGTATCTCGCGCTCGGGGCAAGCCTTGCCCGAATCCGGCGATCTGGTGGGGACGCCCGTGCACACGCGCATCGGGCAGCGGGGCGTGGAGCTACGGATCGACCGCGTGCAGCCCT
>CANGSD010000051.1 GCA_947455875.1 Comamonadaceae bacterium | reverse complement strand
TGCAGGGTCACCTCGGTGGCGTAAGCCACGTTCGTGGCCAGGCCCATGAAGCTACCGGCCTTGGCCCGGGTCGCGCGGTATTCCGGCAGGTAACGGCCCGCCTGGCGCATCAGCCACAGCGGGGTGTAGTCGGTGGCCTGGCGCAGGCAGGCGCGCAGGAAGCGGTCGTTTTGAAGGGGTGCGAAGCTCATGCCCGACATTGTGGCAGGGCTTAAGACCCTCCCGTCCTGGGGCCCGACCGGCCCTCAGAGGGCGGCCAGCCGCGCCCGCACTTCGCTGGCGGACAAGACCTCGGACATCACCACTGGCGTGCGCCCTGGCGCGTACAGCACATAGACCGGCACGCCGCTGCGCCCCAGTGTGCTCAGGGCCTGGGTGATGGCCGGATCGCGCAGCGTCCAGTCGGCCCGCAGCAAGGTGACCTGGCGCGCTGCGAAATCGGCCAACACCTGTTCGTCGGCCAGCGTCGTGCGCTTGTTGTACTGGCAGGTCACGCACCAGGCCGCGGTGAAGTCCACAAACACCGGCTTGCCCGCTGCCAAGGTGTCGCGCACCGTCTGCGCGGACCAGGGTTGCCAGGGGTCGCCCGCCACCGCGCTGGGCGCGGTAACAGGCGCCGGTCGCAGCACCTGTGGCCCCAGCGTCCAGGCCAGTGTCACGGCAGTGCCCAGGGCCAGCACGCCGACGATGCGGCGTGCGCGCCCTTGTAGCGTCAACGCCCACACCACGAGCGCCAGGGCCACCAGCAGCACGAGGAGCCCACCCGCGCCGTCGATGCCGCTTTGCTGCCCTAGCACCCAGACCAGCCAGGCCACAGTGGCAAACATCGGAAACGCCATCAGCTTGCGCAAGGTGTCCATCCAGGGCCCGGGTCGCGGCAGCCATCCCGCGACCGCCGGGATCCAACTGGCCGCCAGATACGGCAAGGCCATGCCCACGCCCAGCGCCGCGAACACCATCAGCGCCTGGCTCGCGGGCAGAGCGATCGCCAGACCCAGCGAGGCCCCCATGAAAGGCGCCGTGCAAGGCGAGGCGATGGCCACTGCCAGCACCCCCGAGAGGAAGGCATCGCCCGCTGGATGCCGCGCCTGCAAGGTCGCCACGCGCGAAGGCAGGAAGGTGCCGAACTCAAACACGCCGGCCAGGTTCAGACCGATCAGGGTGAACAGCGCGGCCAGCGTGACCACCACGGCGGGCGACTGCAGCTGAAACCCCCAGCCCAGTTGCTCGCCCGCCGCGCGCAGCGCCAGCATCAGAGCGCCCAAGGCGAGAAAGGAGATCACCACACCGGCGGTGTAGGCGAGCCCGCCCACGCGGTGGGCACGGCGGTCATCGCCATGGCGCGCAAAGCCCATGACCTTCACCGCCAGCACCGGGAACACGCAGGGCATCAGATTGAGGATCAGGCCGCCCAGGAGCGCCCCGAGCAAGGCCGCCGCGAGCGAGGCGGACACGGCCGCTGTGGGCGCGGGCTCCGCGTTGCGTCGCAGGGCTTCTTCCAGCGCCGGCGACACGGCGGCCACCGGGGCCACGGCGGGCCAGGGGCCGGTCACAGGCAACTCGGTGCGCCAGCCCGCGCCTTCACGCGAAGGGTCGGCGACCACCACCGCCAGCATGGAAGGTGCGGCGCTGCGCTGCGCCGACAGCGGCAGTTGCGCGGTCCAGGTCGTGCCTTGCCAGGCCTGTGTCCAGGCGCCGGCGGGTTCGGTGATGGCCGTGGTCTCGGGAAAGATCTCCAGGCTCTTGCCGCGAAGCGAGGCGGGTAGCCCCGGGATGGCCACGCGCAGCGTCGTGTCTTGCACCTGGGCGCTGGCGCCACCGTCTACGCGCGCGAGTGGCCGCGGCTGCGCGTCCCAGGCCGCCTGGAACACGCCCCCGTGCAGCGCGGTGCTGCCGCGGGTGGGAATGCGCAGGCTGAAGGCGCCTTCTTCCGGGATGCATTCCTTGCGACACACCAGCCAATTGGCCTGCAGCTTGACCTCGAGATCGCCGGTGAGAAGCGAGGGCCGAAAGTCCGACGGGATCGTCAGCGGCACGGGCAGCAGCACCGTGCCCTCGTAGCCGTAATTAGCCAGATTCCCCAGCGGCAACTTGCGTGGCACGGGCCAGCCGATCTCGCCCGCGGTCACCCCCGAAGGCAGCGTCCAGGCCAGCGTGGTCGGCAGGCCGGAATCACCGGGGTTCTTCCAGTAGGTATGCCACTGCGGCTGATGCCGAATCTGCAGCCCCACCCACACCGTCTGCCCGGGCGCCACACCCTGCGGTGCATGCGCCAGCAGCTCGGCGCGTACCCGCTCGGTGGTGACCACGGCGCTGCCTGCGGCCCCCGCAGCCCCCGCGGGCAGGGCGATGCCTGCGGCCAGGAAGCCGGCGAAAACCAAAAGCACAGAAATCAGGCGCATGAATAGGGTGGAAGGAGCACCCGATGGTACTGAATCAAACCCGGCGGCCAGCGCCTAAGATCGGGGGGATGGCCACCTCCCGCTTCTGGTCCGATCTCACCACCCGCGACTTCGCCCGGCGTCAGGCCTCGGGCGCTGCGCTGCGCACCGTGGCCGTCTTGCCCGTGGCCGCCACCGAGCAGCATGGCCCACACCTGCCGCTGAATGTGGACACCACCTTGGCCGACGGCGTCATCGCCGCCAGCCTGCCGCACCTGCCCGAGTCGCTCGACGTGCTGTTCCTGCCGACCCAGGCCGTGGGCAAGAGCAACGAGCACCAGCGCTTTCCCGGCACCCTCACGCTGTCGGCCGAGACCTTGATCCGCCTATGGACCGAGATCGGCGAGTCGGTCGCCCGCGCCGGTGTGCGCAAGCTGGTCTTGTTCAACGCCCATGGCGGCCAGGTCAGCGTGATGGACATCGTGGCCCGCGACCTGCGCACGCGCTGCGACTTGCTGGTGTATTCGGTCAATTGGTATGACCTGCCGCTCGGCGATGACGTCAACGGCCTGTTCCCGCCCGAGGAACATCGCTTTGGCATTCACGCCGGCGAGATCGAAACCTCCATGATGCTGGCCCTCAAGCCCGAGCAGGTCGACATGACGCAGGCGCGCGATTTCCGCTCCACCTCGCAAGACCGCGCGCAGGCCTTCGAGATCCTGGGCAACGGCCGCAGCGCCAAGCTCGGGTGGCAGATGCAGGACTATCACCCCCAGGGCGCGGCCGGTAACGCAGCGCGGGCCACCGCGGCCAAAGGGCAGGCCGTGGTCCAGGCGGCCGGCCTGCAGCTCGCGCGCCTCTTGCAGGAAGTCGATCGCCTGCCTCTGTCGACCCTGGTCGATCGCCCCCAGTTCCCGGATTGAGCGTCCGGCATCGCCGACGTCCTACGCCAGCTTGCGTGGGCGCCGATGGCGCGTGGCGGCAGGCTCACTAGATTGGGCGGACGCCGGCAACCCGCCCGGCCCACCCCAAGGAGAACGCGATGACCACAGTGGCAGATGTCATGACCCGAGACGTGCGCAGCATGACGCCCAACGACACCCTGATCCAGGCCGCTCGCGCCATGAAGGATTTCAACATCGGGGCCATCCCGGTTTGCGACAAGGACCGCCTGGTCGGCATGGTCACTGACCGAGACCTCGTCGTGCGCGGCGTCGCCGAGGACCTGGATCTGAAATCCGCCAAGCTCGCCGACATCATGAGCGCCCATGTGCGCACCGTGCGCGAAAGCGACGATGTGACCGAGGTCCAAAGCGAAATGACCCGCGCCAAGATTCGCCGCATGCCCGTGGTCGATCCGCAGGACCATCTGGTGGGCATCGTCTCCATGGGGGACACGGCAGCCCACCACCTGCCAGGCCACGAGGTGATCGCGGCGCCCGAGCACGCCGTCTTGGCGCCAGCCGACGCGAGGCCCGCTGGTGCTGGCGCTGGGGTCGAGCCGCACCAACAACCGGGTTGACGCTAGGCCTCAGGCGGGCGCGTTAAGCTCGCCCGATGCGAATCGAGACCTTGCGGCAACGGCTACGCGCTTTGGGCGCGCGGCCTGTCCACGAGCAGCGTGTGCTGCGTCTGTGGGCGCAGGCCCAGCCGCAAGACAGCGGCCGCCGCCGCGTCGAAGACTTCATGCCCCAGACGCTGCGCGAGGCCCTGCCCGATCTCGCGCGCGAGC
The DNA here is from genome assembly GCA_947455875.1 of Comamonadaceae bacterium. Next base: position 3,242 of record CANGSD010000051.1, on the reverse strand, counting down.
TCGACGCACTGGTGAGCCTGCGCTCTGCGCACCCCAGTGACGACGGCTCCGAGCGCCTGTTGGTCGATCTGGCCGACGGACAAACGGTGGAAAGCGTGCTGCTGCCACGCGGCGGCCTGTGCGTATCCACGCAGGTGGGGTGCGCGGTGGGCTGCGTCTTTTGCATGACAGGCCGCGAAGGCCTGCTGCGCCAGGTCGAAAGCGCCGAGATCGTGGCCCAGGTCGCCCTGGCGCGCCAGCGCCGCGCGGTGCGCAAGGTGGTGTTCATGGGCATGGGCGAGCCCGCCCACAACCTGGACAACGTCATGGAAGCCATCGAGCTGCTCGGAACCGCCGGCAACATCGGCCACAAGAGCCTGGTGTTTTCCACGGTGGGTGATCCGCGCGTGTTCGAGCGTTTGCCGCAGGGGCGGGTCAAGCCCGCACTCGCTTTGTCGCTGCACACGACGCGCGCCGAACTTCGCGCGCAGCTCCTGCCGCGCGCACCGCGTATCAGCCCCGAAGAATTGGTCGAAGCCGGCGAGCACTACGCGCGTGCTACTGGCTACCCGATTCAGTACCAGTGGACATTGATCGAGGGCGTGAACGATGGCGACGACGAGATCGAAGGCATCGTCCGCCTGCTGGCGGGTCGCTACGCAGTGATGAATTTGATCCCGTTCAACGCGGTCGACGGACTGGACTTTCAGCGTCCCTCCTGGGAGCGCGCAGCCGCCATGGCGCGCGCCCAGCACCGGCGCGGCGTGCTGACCAAGTTGCGCCATTCGGCGGGCCAGGATGTCGAGGGGGGTTGCGGCCAGTTGCGGGCCCGCGCGCAGCGGCCTGCAGGCCGCGTCATCGCCTTGCAGCCGGCGGCGGGCTGATCGCCCGAGCCGGCTGCGACGAGCATCAGGCGCTGCTGCCGGACTTGTTGGCGCGGCTGTTCTGGCTGCGTGCTTGTCCGCCCTTGCGACCGGCCTCGCGTGCTTCTTCCGAACTGAACTCGTGGGCCGTGCCTTTCTCGTGGGCTGCGCGCCCGCCCTGGCTGGCGATCTCGCGTTGTCGCTGCGGGTCCATCGAGGCGAAGCCGCGGTTCGAGCTGCCGCTCTTGCCACTGGGATTGCTAACGGGGCTACTGGATGCCATGGTGGGTACTCCTTCGGTCATGCATAGAAAAATCCAGGGCCAGCACCGCACTGGCCCGGCCATGCATTGAGAGCCCGCTACGGCGCGGCGCTCGTCAGGATGGGCACAACAGCTGCGTAGGACGAGGTCGCGTGGATCAGACTGGCGGCAGTCCGTCGGCCACCAGGCGTGCGAGCAGCGCCTGGGCCTGTGCGGGCACGGCACCGGCTGCGGGGTCTTCGCGCAGACTCTCCAGCAGTCTGCCGATCGAGCCGATCGAGGGCAGGACCGGACCGAGAAAACGCACCGTGGGCCCTTGCGCGATCAAGAGCGTCGGGAAGGTCTCGACATCCACATCGCCCATCGCGTCGGCCTGGTCCTCGATGTCGACCCATGAAAACCGCACGTTCGGGTGACGCGCCGCTTCCTGCGCCAGCTGCGGCCGCCATTCCCGGCAGGTGCCGCACCAATCGGCGCACAGGCAGATCAACTGCCAGGACGCGTCTGGGGGCGAGAGGGGCGTGGCGTCGGACATCGTGGGTGCAGCGTGCAGCTTGCGCAGTGTAGCGGCGCGCGCCTGCGCCTCAGGCGTAAGTCACCCAATCCCGGTAGGCCGCGTCTTCTAGGTGGGCGATGCCGTTGTAGCTCACGAGCATGTGCCGCTTGGGCGTGAACGCGAATTGCGTGATCGAGGTGTTGCGCATACGCAGATTCAACTCGATCGTGGTGGACGGCGGTGTCTGCAGCACCTGCCCCACGGCCGTCGAGATCGGCCCGCCGCTGCTCACGATCAAGACGTTGCGCCCCGCGTGGTGAGTGCGTACGTGATCGAGCGCGCCGGTCACGCCGGCGACGAAGTCGGTGTACGTGGGCATGCCGCGCGGGCGCGTGGCCCCTGCGATCCACTGGTTCAGGCCCTCGCGCAGCAGACGGAAATGGTGACGGTACAACTCGGGCGTGTCCGGCTTTTGCAGGGGCTGCGGGTGGATCGCCGCGATCACCGCCTCGCTGTCGTACTCGTTCAGGCCTGGCCAGGGCAGGGGCTCGCCCGCCTGCTGCATGCCTTCGAGGATGCCGGCCAGTGTCTGCTGGTGGCGTTTGAGCGTGCCCGTGATCAGGCCGTCGAAACGCAAACCCTGCTGCGCGAAGTACGCGCCCAGTCGCACGCTTTGCCGGTGCCCGAGCGCACTCAGTTGGTCGTAGTCGTCGGCGCCAAAGGAGGCCTGGCCATGGCGCACGAGGTAGAGATTTCCCATCCCGGAAATTCTGGCCAGCCTGAACGCGCCGTGCCGTCGTCCGGGCGACTGTGCGCAGGCCTCAGAGCGCGACCTGACCTTCGATGCAGGTGACCGAGGCGCCGCCGATCCAGATCGTCTCGGGCGATTGCGCGTCCTGCTCCACGTGCACGCGCCCGACGCGCCCCAGGGCCGTGCCCTGGCTTGCGACATACCGCGTCGGCGCCAGACCGGCCCCGATCAGCCACTGCGCCATCGCGGCATTCAGGCTGCCTGTGACCGGATCCTCGGCGATGCCGCCGTGCCCCGGAAAAAACGCGCGCACCTCGAAGGCACACGCGCCAGTGGGCAGCGGCGCGACCACGCCGATCTTCATGCCCGCCAATAAGGCGCTGTCGGGTCGCAAGTCCAGCACCTGCTGCGGCGAGCGCAACATCACACCCCGCCATTGCGGGCCGTTGTCGCACCAGGCGTGGGCCACGATATCCGCGCGGGCCACGCCCAGACCCTGCGCGATTCGGGCTAGTTCGCTGTCTTCCAAAGGCCCGCTGCGTCGCAAGGGCGGTGCGGCGAACGCCAGGCGGGTGCCGTCACGGCGTATGCGTACCAGGCCCGCGCCGCACTCCTGCACCACATGCTCGCCGCGCGGGCGGCCACCGGCGCGCAGCCAGGCATGGCAGCTGCCCAGCGTCGGGTGGCCGGCAAAGGGCAGCTCGCGGCCGGGGCAGAAGATCCGCAATTGGTAGTCCGCCTCGGGGTGCTCGGGCGGCAGCACGAAGGTAGCCTCGGACAGGTTCGTCCAATCCGTGAAGCTTTGCATCTGCTCGGTGCTCAAGCCGGTGCCATCGAGCACCACGGCCACTGGATTGCCCAGGAGCGCCACCTCGGTGAAGACATCGACTT
>CANGSD010000050.1 GCA_947455875.1 Comamonadaceae bacterium | reverse complement strand
CCACGCGCACCGAGGCAGGCATTTTTGCGGCGCATGGTCAGGCCATGGCGCGCGCGGTGCACGCGGTCACAGGGCCGCGGCCCGTGATGGTGGACCTCGGCGCAGGCAATTGCGCGAAGGCCGCGCGCTTGTTCGACACGCTTGATCCGCGCACGTATGTGGCGGTGGATATCTCGGTGGAGTTCCTGCGGCAGTCGCTGGCCGCCTTGCAGCGTGAGCACCCCGCGCGCGATCTGGTGGGCGTCGGGTTGGATTTTTCGCAGGCATGGGCGTTGCCCGATGGCCTGCCCGGGGTGGATACGACACCGCGTCTGATGTTTTATCCCGGTTCAAGCATCGGCAACTTCTCGCCCCGCGAGGCCCTGGGCCTGCTCGGTGACATGCGGCGCGTCGCGTGCGGGGGCGCGCTGCTTGTCGGCGTCGATTTGCTCAAATCGCCGAAGGTGCTGCAGGCCGCCTATGACGACGAGCTGGGCGTCACGGCGGCCTTCAACCTCAATGTGCTCCTGAACCTCAACGACGTGCTCGGTGCGGATTTCCGCGTACCGCAGTGGCAGCATGTGGCGTTGTTCAACGAGACCGACTCGCGCATCGAGATGCATCTGCAGGCACGCGAGGAGACGGTGGTGAGCTGGCCCGGAGGCCATCGCCGGTTCCGCGCCGGTGAACGCATTCACACCGAAAACTCGTACAAGTGGACGCCTGCGCAATTCACGCAGATGCTGCGGGATGCCGGCTTTGCGGAGGTCCAGGTGTGGTGCGACGCGCAGGACGCCTTCGGCGTTTTTCTCGCCACCGGCTGAATCAGACGGTCAGGTCGCAGGTGCGGAACCCGGCGCTGATGTCGTTGCGTTCGGGCGGGAAGAAGTTGCGATAGCGCAGATGGCGCATGCGCGCCTGCGTCATGAACGAGGCGCCGCGCAAGACCGGGCGGCCATCGAACCACGGGGCCGAGTACTCGCGGTAAGGGTGCGGACAAAAGCCCGCGTAGGGTTCGAAGGCGCTGGCCGTCCACTCCCAGGTGTCGCCCCAGCGAAAGTCTTGCGGCGCGTGCGTGGCGGCCCAGTCCCATTCCGCTTCCGTGGGCAGGCGCCGGCCGGCCCAGCGACACCAGGCCTGCGCCTCGTGCCAGGACAGGTGGCAAGCGGGCTCGTCCAGAGACAGCGCGCGCCAGTGACCGTAGCGCCATTGCAGCCAGGTCGACCCCTCGCGCCGCAGGTAGCGAGGGGCATCCGCGTTCGTCTCGCGCGCCCGCAGGGATAGCAGCCACTGCCAGCCCTGCGCGCTCCACCAGTGCGCCTGCGCATAGCCGCCCGCTTCGGCAAAGGGCAGGTAGTCGCACCAACGCAGCACCTGCCGATCGATGCGAGCGTCCGGCAGGTCGACGCTCTGGTGGCCGCACTCGTTGTCGAAGGCGAAGCCGGCGTCCGGGTCGACACCCAACACCCAGCGCCTAGCGGGCAGCTGCAGGGCCGGGCCCGGGGTGGGCAAGTCGCGCGGCTGCCAGCGTGCGTCGGCGATGGGTACGCCCAGTGCTTGCGCCATGAACAGAGCCGCCTCGTGGTGCATGTCCTCGTGCAGGAGGACGAGCCGGAAAAAGTACAGGCCGTCATGGCCATGCTTTTCGGCGCTGGCCAGCAGGTCCAGGGTGTCGGTCAATTGAGCCGCCAGGTCCATGCGCGTGGTCTGCGCGTCGGGCAGTGGCAGGGTCCATCGGTGGGCGTGGGCGACAAGGCGTGAGTCGTACAGGGCGTCGGCGTTGGCGCGCGTGGGGGGCGCGCGTAGCGCGTGCGGGTCTGCACGCCAGCCGAGCGTGCGTCCGAGGTTGCGTGTCGTCCAGTAGGTCTGGAACCAGCCGATATGCCCCAGCTCCCACAGCGGTGGATTGAGTTCCTCGGCCTGCGGCACGCGCAATGTGGGCAGGGCAGCCTCGAAAGCGGCGAAGGTCTGTAGCGTGTCGCGCCGGCTGTCCGTCAGCGCGTCGGCGAGGGCAGCGGCGTCGCCGAATCGAGCGCGTTGGGCGGGCGTGTCCTGCGTACCTTGCATGGCGTCTGCTACTGCGGGTGCTTGGTGGCCGCGAAGCCTTCGTAGCCGCGCGCGCGCAGCTCGCAGGCCGGGCACTGGCCGCAGCCGTAGCCCCAGGCGTGGCGTGTGCGGCGATCACCCAGGTAGCAGGTGTGCGTGTCCTCGGTGATCAGAGACACCAGCGTGTCACCGCCGAGCGTGTGCGCGAGCCGCCAGGTCTGTGCCTTGTCCAGCCACATCAAGGGCGTCTCGATCACCACCCGTTGGTCCAGGCCCAGGCCCAGCGTCACCTGCAAGGACTTGAGCGTGTCGTCGCGGCAATCGGGGTAGCCCGAGTAATCGGTCTCGCACATGCCGCCCACCAGCACCGACAGGCCGCGCCGGTAGGCCACAGCGGCCGCAAAGGTGAAGAAGATCAGGTTGCGCCCCGGCACAAAGGTATTGGGCAGGCCGCTGGCGTTGAAGGCGATCGCGCGTTCGGCGGTGAGGGCGGTGTCGCTCACCTGCCCTAGCAGGCCCAGGTCCAAGAGGTGGTCGTCGCCCAGGCGCGCGCCCCAGTGCGGAAAGTCGGCGCGCAGCTTATTCAGGAACGTCGTGCGGCATTCGAGTTCGACACGGTGTCGCTGGCCGTAGTCGAAGCCGATGGTTTCCACCCGGGTGTAGCGATCGAGCGCCCAGGCCAGTGCGGTGGCGGAGTCCTGGCCACCGGAAAAAAGGACGAGGGCGTGCGTGTGCATAGGGGATGTCGATGCAAAGGCGTGGGAAGGCCTCTAGTGTGCCTGCCGCTGGGGTGGCCCGTATCATCAAGGCCCGTGCAGGATCGCCCTGCCGCACTGGAGACATCGCATGGAACTCATGGTGGCTGGTCTGATCATTTTTCTGGGCGTGCACTCCACGCGCGTCTTCGCCGAGCCCCTGCGCGCGCAGTGGGTGGCTCGCCTGGGCGAGAAACCGTGGAAGGGCCTGTACGCGCTGGCGTCGCTGGTGGGCTTTGCGCTGTTGGTGCATGGCTACGGACTGGCCCGCCAGTCGCCGATCACGGTGTGGACCCCACCGCGCGGCATGGCGCACCTGGCCGCCTTGCTGACCCTGGTGGCCTTCGTGATGCTGGTGGCCGCCTATGTGCCGCGCAACGGCATCAAGGCGCGCTTGCGCCATCCCATGGTGCTGGCGGTGAAGGTCTGGGCGCTGGCGCACCTGTTGTCCAACGGTACCTTGGTCGACATGATCTTGTTCGGTGCTTTCCTGGTGTGGTCGGTGCTGTTGTTTCGTGCTTCGCGCCAGCGCGATCGTGTGCAGGGAACGGAGTCCTCGCCGGGTGTGGCGTCTCGCACCTGGCTGACGCTGGTGGTGGGCGTGGGCGCCTGGGTGGTGTTTGCGTTCTGGGGCCATGCGCGCCTGATCGGTGTGAGTCCGCTGGGCGTTTGAGCGCGCACCTTGCCTGGTGTTACCCGCCGGCGCGCCGGGCGTGGCCACAATGAACGCTCGACTCTCAGGAGACGCGCCATGAGCACATCCCCGCGCGACGCGCAAACCCCGCACACCGGCAAGGTCGTCAACGACCGCAACAAACTCGGGGGCCAGGTCCCGACCCAGAAGAACCAGGGTGAGCGCTCGCCTTTGAGTCGAAGCGACCGCGAATCGCATGTGGGCGGCACCAACCAGTCCCGTCAGCGGCGCGGCGAGCCCGGTAAACCCCCGCGCTGAACGGGCATGGGCCCCGGGCGACAATGCATGTCATGAGCCGAATTGCCCTGAGCTACCTCGCCGTCCTCCTGCTGGTGGGCGTGCTGGATTACCTGTGGCTGCGGGTGATCGCCACGACCTGGTACACGCAGGCCATGGCGCACCTGATGGCGCCCGAGCCTCGCCTCGTGGCCGCGGCCATCTTCTACTTCGGCTATCCGGTGGGCCTGATGATCTTCGCGGTCGTGCCCTCGGGCGGCGATGCGCTGCGGGCGCTAGCCCTGGGCGCGCTGTTTGGCTTGTTTGCCTATGGCACCTACAACATCACCAATCTGGCGGTGATGCGTGACTGGTCATTGCCGCTGACGCTGATCGACATCGCCTGGGGCATGTTCGTCAGTGCTGCGGGTGCGGTGGCGGGCGCCCTCGCGTATCACGCGCTGCGCGCCTGAGCCGCACGCGGCTACGGGCTTCGATCACGCCGTACAAGGCGACGGCCAAGAAGAAGGGCACCAGGTAGTAGATGGCCCGGTAGGCTAGCAGCGCCGCTAGCAAGACGTGCACCGGCACGGTATCCGACAGCAAGGTGAGGAACACCGCCTCCAGCACGCCCAGGCCGGCGGGGATGTGTGTGAGCACGCCTGCGACCGCCGCCACCAGCAGCACGCCCAGCACCGACAGATAGTCCAGCTTCGCCTGCAGCAGGACGTACAGGACAGCGCCCGTGCTGGCCCAGTGGGCGCAGGACAGCGCCAGTTGCAGGGCCACCAGGCGCGGCCTCGGTAATCGGAACGCGTGGCGAAACAGGCGCAGGCGCCGCTGCCGCGTGCGCAGACACACGGCCGCATAGCCGCCGGCCAGTGTCAGCAGCCCCAGGCCCAGCGCCCGCAGCGCCGGACTCGACCAGTCCGTGCCGACAGGCGGGGGCGCCAGCGCGAACACGGCGCCGGCCAGCACCAGAAACCCGAACCAGTTGGTCATGATGCTGAAGATGAACACGCGTGTGACCGTCAGCGCCGACAGCCCCAGCCGCGTGTACAGCCGAAGGCGCATCCCGATACCCCCCACCAGCGAGCCCAGGGTCAGGTTGAAGGCGTAGCTGATGAAGGTGATGCCCAGCACCTGCACGGCGCGCAGGCGGTGGCGGGTGTAGGCGCGCCCTAGCAGGTCAAAGCAGCTGTAGATCGCGTGGCTGATGGCGGCCATCACGCCGGCGGCGAGCAGGGCGGGCGTGGGCGTGTCCGCCAGCGCCTGCTGCACGTCCTGCCAGGCGATGGTGCGCGCGTAGCGCCAAGCCAGGTAGATCAGTACCGCGAAGAAGGCGAGCGTCAGCCCGCTCACCCACCTGGATCGCGTCGAGGCGGCCGCTGTCATGGCACGTCTTTGGCCGGTGCAAGGGCGGGCTGCAGGCGCGGCGCATGCGGCGGCAAGGCCCGCGCCCAGCGCGCGAACTTGCGCATCACATGAAAGGCCAGGTAGCTGCGTAGCAGTGCGAACCCGCTCACGGGGGCCAGCGATGCTGCATCGACCTCGGTGCAGTGCGCGCGCATCAGATGCTGAAGATGCGCATTCAGACCCTGATTGAAGGCGCGGTCGCGGATGAAGACATTGGCCTCCAGGTTGAGCGCCAGGCTCAAGGGATCCAGATTGCTCGAGCCGACGGTGGCCCATTCCTCGTCGACTAGGGCCACCTTGCCATGCAGCGGCCGCGCGCGGTACTCGAAGATGCGCACGCCCGCCTTGAGCAGATGCTGATAGAGCGTGGTGGCGGCGGTGCGCGCGATCGCCATGTCGGGGCGCCCCTGCAGCACGAGGCGCACGTCCACACCGCGTCGCGCGGCCAGGCGCAGCTCGCGCACCAGGCGGTAGCCAGGGAAGAAGTAGGCGTTGGCAATGATCACGCGCGTGCGCGCCGCGCGGATGGCGTCGCGGTAATGACGCTCGATGTCGTCGGGGTGGTGCAGGTTGTCTCGCACGACGAAGCGCGCCAGGGCGCTGCCTTCCCAGGGCAGCTGCGTCGCCAGAATGCGCGCCGACCGACGTGCGAACCACCAGGTGTGCGGACGCAGGTGAAGCAGGCCGCGGGCGAGGGCGGCGTGGGTGAAGCGATCAATCACCGCCACCAGCGGGCCGTGGATCTCGATCGCGTAGTCCTGCTTGGCCAGCGGCCCGAAGTCGGCCAGGTGATCGGCGGAATAGTTGATGCCACCCACGAAGGCCGTGCAGTTGTCCACCACGACGATCTTGCGGTGCAGCCGTCGCAACGCATAGGGCCGCAGGCCAAAGGGGCGTGGCCCCGGGTCGAACACATGCAGCCGCACACCCGCCGCGAGCAGCGTGCGCACGAAGCCCGCGGACAGATTCGGCGAGCCCCAGCCGTCGACCGTCACATCCACGCGCGCACCGTGATGCGCTGCAGCCACCAGTGCGGCGTGTAGCTGCAGACCGACCCGGTCTTCGAACAAGATGAAGGTTTCCACCATCACCTCGCAGGTGGCTTGCGCGATGCACTCGAAGACACGCGGAAAGTAGGCCTCGCCGTTTTCCAGCAGGGTGATGCGGTTGCCGCCGACCCATTCGCTCACAGGTGGATCTCCGCGGCCAGGGGCGCGTGGTCCGACAGGTGGGACCAGGGCGCGCGTGGAAGCACCACCGGCAGATGCGCAAAGGCGTTGCGCACATAGATACGGTCCAGGCACAACAGCGGCAGGCGCGCGGGGAAGGTCTTGGCCGGCGCTCCGTAGGCCGTGACAAACACCTCGTGCAGATGGGCCTGACCGTGCAGCACCGGGTCGGCGCGGCGACGCCAGTCGTTGAAGTCGCCGGCGACGATCAGCGGGGCGTTGTCGGGCACCTCGGCGCGCACCATCTCGCACAGCACGTCCAGTTGCTGCTGCCGGTGACGTTCGAGCAGGCCCAGGTGCACGCAGATCACATGCACGTCGATCGCCTGCTGCGGCAGACGCAACACGCAATGCAGGAGCCCGCGTTTTTCAGGGCCGGCAATCGAGCAGTCGTAGTTCTGGTCGTGGACGATCGGGAACTTGGACATCACCGCGTTGCCGTGGTGCCCCTTGGGATACACCACATTGCGGCCATAGGCGTACTGCGGCCAGATGTCGTCGGCCAGGAACTCGTAGTGCGGCGCCTCGGGCCAACCGCTGAACTTGCGGGCATGGTCATCGTGCGTGCCTTGCACCTCCTGCAGAAACACCACATCGGCGCCGACTTTGCGCACGGCATCGCGCAGCTCCGGCAGGATGAAGCGGCGATTGAGGAAGGTGAACCCCTTGTGGATGTTGACCGTCATCACGGTCAGGATCGTCGGGGGGGTGGCCGCAGGACGGCTCATGGCATGGCGCCTCGGACGGGGTCTCTACCCGTGTGCTTGTACCGATGCGCGAGGCGGCCTGCTGTAGGACGCAGCACCCATGCCGTGCGGGTGCGCCGGGTGGCCGTGGTGCCCTGGCACGCAGGCCAGGGCGGTGTGGGCGATCAGCTGTGGTGGCCGCGATGCCCGTGGTGGTCGTGGTCGCCGCCCATGCCGCCACGTCGAGCCATCATGCGCGCGGTCTGTTCGTCAAAGCGCTTTTTCTGTTCGGGCGTGAGCGAGGCGTAGAAGGCCTTGGCGGCCTCGCCGCGCTGGTCCATTTGCGCCGTGTGCTGCTGGTGCAGGGCGCGCATCTGGTCGATGCGCTCGGGCGTGGGCAGCTTCATCATGGCCTCATGGTCCGGCCGCGGCGCTGTTGCGGCGGGACGCATGGCCTCGGCGAACTTCGTCCAGGCGCTT
>CANGSD010000049.1 GCA_947455875.1 Comamonadaceae bacterium | reverse complement strand
TCATAGGCCGGCTCCCCCGTTGAAGCCCAGGCGGCGACGCGGACCCGAGAGCGCCGACAGGCCCGGATAGGCCGCCGGAACGCTGGCGAGCACCGGCAGATTCAGGCCCAGGATGATGTCATCGACAGAGCGCACCCGCCGATGCGACAGCTCCAGTGCCAGCGCACCGATGGCAGCCAGCACCATGCCGGCCACCAGCGCGATGCCCAGGATCTGCGTCAGGCTGGGGCCTGTGGGCGTCAGCGGCGTCGCGGCGGGGGCGATCTGCGTCAGATAGGTCTGCGTGGCCAGGCTCTCCAGCCGGGTCTTGCTGGCATGGGTGCTGACGGTCTCGAAGGCACGCCGCGCCGCATCGACATCCTGCTGCAACAGGGCCAGCTGACCGCGCTGCTTGTTCAGGGCCAGGACCTGGGAGCGCTGTTGCCCGAGGGCGGCGTTCAGTTCGCTCTCGCGCGCCAGGCCGGCGCGGTAGGTGGTCTCGATGCCCGAGGTGATGCGGCGCGTCTCCGCGGTCAGGCGCCCTTGCAAGGCATCCCGCTCGGCCTGCAGCCGCAGCAGCTGCGGGTGGCGTGGCCCCAGCGTGACGGCGCTGTCCTGCACCCGGGCCTCGGCCCGGGCCAGATCGGCCTTGAGCGCATTGACCAGCGGGCTTTGCATCACGTCGGCCACGGTGTCACTGGCGGCGCCGCGCTTGCTCTGGCTGTCGGTGGTCTGCGCCTGCACCAGCGCCAGCTGCAAAGACAGCTCTCGCAGACGGGCGATCTCGTGATCTACCTGCTCGGGCCCAACGATGCCCGCGCTTTGCTGGAACTCGGACAGACGGGTCTGCGCAGCCTCGAGCTTGCGCCGACTGGCCTGCACCTGCGTGTCATACCAGCCTGCGCCTTGCTTGGCGGGCGTGGTCTGGATCTCCAGGGCCACCTCGATGAAGGCGCGAGCCAGCGCGTTAGCGCCCTGAGCTGCCTGCGCCGCGGTCGGCGCGCTCCAGCCCACCAGAATGATGTTGCTCTCGCGCGCAGGCCGAACGCTCAGATGTTCGCGCAGATCGCGCAATTGCGCGGCGCGCACGACAGGATCGGACGCGGGTCCGCCGTCGGCCTGTATCAGGTCCAGGGCGCGCTCGGCCACCCGATCACTGCGCGCAATATCGATTTGAGTGGCCATGTAGCTGGACACCAGCGCCGGCGCGAAGCCCCCACCCACTTTGTCGGATTGCACATCGACCATCACCGGAGCCTGGGCGCTGAAACGCTCAGGCCGCCACACGGCCCAGGCCAAGGCCGACGCCAGAGTGACCAGCAGGATCAGGCTGGCAGCGCCGCGGCGGGCGTGCAGGATGGAGAGAAACTGCAGGAGGCTCATGGCGGCTCCGAGTAGGTGATGGATTCAGAACAGGCTCTCGCGCACGAACAGCACGTCATTGGGCTGTACGGGATCGGTCAGTTGCGGCACGGACTGCACCACAACGCCATCGGACCCGGCGCGGTGCAGGCGCAGACGGTTCTGGCTGCCACGCGGCGTGATGCCGCCGCCGGCAGCCAGGGCCTGCATCACCGTCATCCCGCGCTCGATGCGGTAGGGGCCAGGCCTTTGCGCCTCGCCAGAGAGGTAGAACACAGGGGCACGCGGGACATACAGGGCATCGCCCGCGGCGAGCACCAGGTCGTCCTGAGCCGACTGGCCCGTGAACAGACCGGGGATATCGATCACCCGCCGAAACGGCACACCCGCGCGCACGCCAGTGACCACCACCGCGTCATCGCCCAAGGCGGTCACGCCACCGGCGGCCGCCAGCATCTCGCTGGCGCGCACATTCGAGGTCTCCAGCGTGAAGCGCCCCGGGCGCGCCACCTGACCGAGCACCGCGACCTGGCTGCCCCGCACCTGCAACACGTTCAGGGTCACCTGCGGTGATTTCAGGAAGTGACCTTCGCGCAGGGCCTGGGCAATACGCTGCTCGGCTTCGCTCAGAGACAAGCCTCCCAGCGACAGGCTGCCCACCAGGGGATAGCTGATGGTGCCGTTCTCGGACACACGCGCATCGAGCGTGAGGTCCGGGTTTTGAAAGACATGCACACGGATGGCGTCGCCCGCACCCAGACGGTATTCCGGGCTGGCGGCCCAGGCCGACCCCCACACCCCCAGGCACGCCACACAGGCAAACACGCAGCCACGAAACAGGACAGCCAAGGCAGACACGGTGCACCTCCAGAAAAAAGACGAATCAAAAATTCAGACGCGCGGCCAGGGTCAGGCCATTGGAGCGAAAGTCCAGGCCCGTGAGATTGGTGTGGCGTCGCTCGTGGCGGGCGGTGGCCGTGAGCTCCAGGAAGCGCCGTGGCGTCCACTCCAGCGCCAGCGTGGTCCAGCGGGTACGGTCTTCACGCCCCAGATCCGGCGAGGCGGACGACACCACACGCCAGTCGCGACGCTCCATCGCATGGCGCAGGCGCAGCGCGGTTTTCTCGGTGGGCTTCCAGGTCGGGGCAATGAAGCCGCGCCAACCGCGGATCGAGCCGCCGCCGTTGAACTCATAGCTGCCCAGGTCGCGTCCGAAGCCCGCCTCCAGCCAGGTGCGCGGCGAGTACTCCCAGCGCAGCGCGCTGGTGCCCACAAAACCTTTGAAGTCGCGCGCGGGTGCGCCATCGTGGCTGCGATCGAGGTGGCCGACGCGCGCATCGAAGGTGGTCTTGTCGCTGACGGGCCAGCGCAGTGCCACCGAGGGTTCGGTCTCGCGAAAGTCGACGCCTGCGGCGCCGACGCCGTAGTCGCCATCGCCGCGTCGTACCTGGCCTGTGAGCAAGGCGCCCGACGCAAACTCATACCCGCCGCCGATCAGGATGCTGGTGATGGTGGGGCTGGACTCGAGCGAGCGCGGATCGTCGCTGCGGCTGCGGTTGTGGCGCACGCCTGCCAGGGTGCGCCAGCCCCCACGTCCTAGGAATGTGAACTCGGCGCCCTCACGGCGCTCGGTGCGCAGGGCGATCGCGCCCGTGGTGGTGGCGTTGGTGATGTCGCGGAATTGACGACGGTCGGCGCTGAACACGCCAAGGAGGTAGGGCGTCATTTGCAGATTCCAGGCGCCCTCGTAGGTGAACGTGGAATAGTCCAGGTTCGAAGAGTCACGAAACTGATAGTGATGGGCCTGGGCCTGCAAAGTCACACGCTGCAGGCCGTAGCGCTTGTCCAGCCGAAGCCCGGCGTTCAGGCCGAGGATCTGATCGGACACTGCGTTGGCCGCGCGCAGGATGTTGGAGTCGTGCTCGACGGAGGCCTGGGCATGCAAGGCCAGCACCGGAGCGGGCGCATCGGTGCCGGCCTGCGCGCGCGCGGCATGGCAGGTCATGAGGTTCAGGAGCGTCACACAGGTGCAGGTCAGGGGGAGATGCTTCACGCCAGATCCTTTTCGCCATCGATCACCTGCATGGTGTCGATGCGGCGCAACCCCAGCAATGGTCCGATCGGGCTAGGGGCCTGTGCCGCTCAATACGCAGCCGAATCCTTGAACACCAGTCGCACCGTGCGCGCGATGATGACTAGATCCAGACCCAGCGACCACCGCCGCAGGTACTCCAGGTCCAGGCGCACCCGGGCCTGCATGCGCTCGAGTGATTGCGTCTCGCCACGCAAGCCATTCACCTGGGCCCAGCCCGTGATGCCCGGACGCACCTTGTGGCGCACCATGTAGCTGCGGATCTGGGTGCGATACAGCTCGTTGTGGGCCACTGCGTGGGGGCGCGGGCCGACCACGCTCATACGCCCTTGCAGCACGTTGATGAATTGGGGTAGTTCGTCCAGCGAGGTGCGGCGCATGAAGGCGCCGAGCGGCGTGATGCGCGCGTCCCCGCGCTGCGCTTGCACGATGGTGGGGCCATCTTCCACCACGGTCATGGAGCGAAACTTGTAGACGATGATTTCTTGGCCATCCAGGCCGTAGCGGCGCTGACGAAAAATCACCGGGCCCGGTGAAGACAACTTGACCGCCACCGCCAGAACCGCCATCAGAGGCATGAGCAGGACCAAGGACATGCTCGCGATCACCAGATCAGACATGCGTTTGAGTAAACCGGCCGGCCCGCGAAACGGGGTCTCGCACACGCTGATCACCGGCAGGCCGCAGACCGTGTCTGCACGCCCCTGGATCAAGTCGGTCACGAACAGATCGGGTACGAAGTAGACCGAGGCGGTGGTGTCCTGCAAGTCCTCGAGCAGGGCCCGTATGCGGGGCTGCGACGCCATGGGCAGCGACAGATACACCAGGTGCACGCGCTGGCGCTTGGCGTAGGCGGCCACATCGGCCAGCGCGCCCAGGCGCGCGTGCCCGTTCGCGGCCGGTGTGCGCTCGGGGCTGCGATCGTCAAAGCAGCCCACCAGCGTGATGCCACCATGCACCGCGGCCTGCAAGCGCTCGGCCAAGGCCTGCCCTTGCGGGTTCAGGCCCACCACCACCGCCCGCAGGGGCGGCCCTTGCAAGCGTGCAAGCCAGGGCTGCGCGCGTCGCAGGGCCAGGTGCCCCGCCAGTTGGAGGGTCGGCGCAAACCAGAGCCAATGCAGGAGCACGCGGGGCGACAGCTGCGCCAACTGGCCCGTGACCTGACCGGCAAACAGCAAGAGGGCCGCCACCCACAGCCAGCCGGCCAGCACCCGTAGCGCCAGCGCGTGCAGGGGCAAGGACGCCCGCGCGCGACCTGGAAAGGCCAGGGCAAAGGCCAGTACCGACACCCACAACCAGGTGGGTGTGATCCCGCCTTCGAACCACACGACCAGCACCCACAGCGACAGGGCCGCCGCCAGGGGGTCTACCAGCGTACGCACCGCCTGCGGCAGACGACCCTGCGCTGTGGCCTCGGGCAGGCCGGTGGGCGCGGCGTCGACGGTCGGCGCCAGCGACGAGGTCTCAGGCATGAACGCGCAGACCCGTGAGCTTGGCCACCGCCTGCGCGCGGTTGGTGACATCGAGCTTGGTGTAGATACTTTTGAGGTGATTCTTCACGGTGAACTCGCTGATATGCAGGATGCAGCCGATCTCCGGGTTGGTCTTGCCCATGGCCACCCAAGACATGATCTGTCGTTCGCGCTCGCTCAGAGGCAGGCGTGCAGGCGCCAGACCCTCCAGGCCCGCGAGGCACAGCCCGTTGCGGGCCGCAGCCTGCGGCAGACGGCGCAGTGCCGCATCGATGAACGGCTGCAGCAGGCGTAAGGCCTGCGCCGCGTGCTCGCCAAACGACGCCCCCGGCCCCAGCAAGCCAATGACCCGTTCGTTGGGGGGAAGACCTTCACCCAGGCCATGCACCCACGCACTGCGCAGCCCACGCAAGCCCGGGGGCAGCGGCAGATCGCTCAGATCCACCCGACACGGTATGTGGTGCGCGGCGATCCAGCCATCGCGCAGTGCATGGGCCAGAGGCATCAAGGCCGAGGCCGACGCCAGGGTCTGCGCCGGCTGAACGACCAAGAGGTCGACACGCACGTCGCCGCGTCTGAAATCGCCGGTAGCCGCCAGCAGCGCGTCGTGAGGAAGCAGCCGCTGCACCTCCCCCCCGAGCCAGCGGCGTAAGTCGTCCCGGCTGGTCAGCGTGGTGCCCTGCTGGGCCACCTGCATGAACTGGACGGCGTGGGCCGCGGGGTCGAAAGCAGGTGACAGCATGGAGATGGCCTTGCGCAATCCTCGAAGGCAGGGATCGTGCGCGAGCAGGACAGCGCGCGCCTGTAGGTCCCTGTCGTGCCACGGTGTCGGTGCTCTGCGTCGAGCCTGGATGCGCACGGCAGGCCGAGTCAGCTGTTTTCCTCGGTATAGCGCAGGGCCTCGCGGCGCACCACGGTGCTGGGCTCGTGGGTGAAGGGCAGACGCGGCAGGCCCATGAGCGCTTGCAGGCGGGCGTGGGCGCGGTCCATATCCGCACCGATCATGGCCAGGGCCACTTCATGCCCCGGCTCGTGCCGGGCCACCTCGAGGTAGGCGGCACGAAAGCGCTGGTAGTCGGCGTCGGCACGGGAAATATCGTGCTGGCTGGCGGTCATGCGGGCATACGCGGTCCGAACGGGGCGTGTACGGGTGTCCGGTGACTCTCGGGGCGGTTCGTGGGAATTCATGGGGGATGGTCCTGTGGTCCTGTGGGCGGGGGCAAGGTCCCATGCTAGGGAGCGATGCGGCCGCAGGGGTGTGGCGAGATGTGAGGTGGGTGCAACAACGGTCGCATACGGGCGGCGCCCTCCAGACTCGGCCGGGGGGGGGGCGGTCGCGCAGGCGCTGCTAGGATGCGGACCGAGGAGACCAACATGACCACAGACACGGGGCACCTTCCCCCGGGGATGCGCTGGGAGAGGGACGACGCCAGCCGCATTCCCTTCATGACCTACACCGACGAGGCCCTGTACCGCGAGGAGCTTGAGCGCTTTTTCTACCGCGGCCACTGGTGCTATGTGGGCCTGGAAGCCGAGGTGCCCCAGGTGGGTGATTTCAAGCGCACGGTGGTGGGCGAGCGCTCGGTGATCATGGTGCGCAGCGCGCCTGATGCCATCCATGTGATCGAAAACGTGTGTGCGCACCGCGGCATGCGCTTTTGCCGCGAGCGCCATGGCAACCGCAAGGAACTGGTCTGCCCTTATCACCAATGGAGCTACACGCTCGAGGGTGATCTGCAAGGCGTGCCGTTTCGCCGTGGGGTGCGCCAGGACGGCAAGATCAACGGCGGCATGCCGGCCGACTTCAAGACCGAGGACCACGGTCTGACCCGCCTGAAGGTGGCGCGTCGAGGTGGCGTGGTGTTTGCGTCGTTTGATGACTCGGTCGAGTCCTTCGAGGATTACCTGGGCCCTGAGGTTCTCCACTATTTCGACCGTACGTTCGATGGTCGTGAGCTGGTGATCCTGGGCTACAACCGCCAGCGCATTCCGGGCAACTGGAAGCTGATGCAAGAGAACATCAAGGACCCCTATCACCCGGGTCTGCTGCACACCTGGTTTGTGACCTTCGGACTCTGGCGCGCCGACAACAAATCGCAGCTGGTCACCGACGCCCACCACCGCCATGGCAGCATGGTCTCCACGCGTGGCACCGGCGAGCCCTCCAACTCGGGCGAGCAAGTCACCCAGGTCTCGAGCTTCAAGCAAAGTATGCAACTGCATGACCCGCGCTTTCTGGACATCGTGCCCGAGGCCTGGTGGGGCGGTCCGACGGCAGCCATGACCACGATCTTTCCCAGTGTGGTCATGCAGCAGCAGGTCAATAGCCTGTCCACCCGCCACATCCAGCCTGTGGGCCATGGCGCCTTCGACTTCGTGTGGACGCATTTCGGCTTCAAGGACGACACGCCCGAGATGCGCGAGCGACGCCTGCGCCAGGCCAATCTGTTCGGGCCGGCGGGCTTCGTGTCGGCCGACGACGGCGAAGTGATCGAGTTCTCGCAAGAAGGCTTCGAGAGCAAGCCCACCCACCGCGCGCTGGTCGAACTGGGCGGACGCACCGCCGACGCGCACACCGACCACATGGTGACCGAGACACTGAT
>CANGSD010000048.1 GCA_947455875.1 Comamonadaceae bacterium | reverse complement strand
GAACTCGGAGCCCGTGTCACCAAACGCGATGGACCGATGCAAGCGGCACTCCATGGCCACCGGTGGCGCCGCCAGCCGCGGCACCGAGAGCAGGTCGCTGGGCACGGTCTGCAGCCCGAGCAGGTGCACCTCGCTCACATGCGGAGGGTGTTCCTCTGCGCTCTCGTGCAGCGGCTGCAGCAGCGACGCGTCGGCGATGTGCACCACATACTCGCCGCGCGCCAGAATGTTGTTGCCGGTGTCCTTCATCACGCCGGCCTTGCGGCCCACGTTCACGCCCACCATGGGCGGCTTGTTGGAGACGAAGGTGAAGGCGCTAAAGGGCGCGACATTGAGCACGCCCGCCTCGGACTGCGTGCAGACCCAGGCAATCGGACGGGGAACGATCAGGCCGGTGAGCAGCTTGTAGGTCTGCTGCGGGTCCAGGTCGGCGGCGAGTAGGCGCATGAAGGTGTGTCCAGATCTTGGAAGGTATGAGCGATGTCGGACGCTTAACGGATGCTAGCGCGTCACCTACAGCAGGACGCAGGAGGCCCTCGTAGACTTCCACCATATGGAAATTTAGGCCGGTTTTCCATTGCCGCCCTTGAACGTCCTGAATAGAGTCAGGCGATTCGAAAGACAAGGAGACCCCGCATGCGACCCCTGATTGCCCCTCTCGCGGCCAGCCTGGCCCTGCTCGCCGCACTGGCGGCCCCCACCCTCGCCCACGCGCAGGAATGGCCCACCAAACCGATCCGCATCGTCGTGCCCTACCCGCCCGGGGGCAACGTCGACGGCGCCGCGCGCATCATTGCCACCGAGCTGCAAAAGTCCTTGCCACAAGCGATCGTGGTCGAAAACCGGGCCGGCGCTGGCGGCCTGATCGCGGGTGAGGCGGTGGCCAAGTCCGACCCCGACGGTCACACCCTCTTCATCACGGCCAACGGCCCCTTGCTGTTCTCGCCCACCATCTATGGCCGCCCGGTCTATCACTGGCAAAAAAGCTTTGCGCCCATCACCATGGTGTCGCTCACACCGCTGTTGATCCAGGTCCATCCCTCGGTGCCGGCCAAGACCGTGCCCGAGCTGATCGCGCTGGCCAAGGCCCGCCCCAACACGATCACCATGGCCTCACCCGGCGCAGGCACCACCAACCACCTTTTGAGCGAGCAGCTGCAAAAGGTGACCGGCGCCACCTGGATTACCGCGCACTACAAGGGCAACGCCCCCGCCACCAATGACCTGCTCGGCGGCCAGGTGCAGTTCAACTTCGACCAGGTCTCGGTCGCCCAGGCCTATGTGAAAGATGGCCGCACCCGCGCCCTGGCTGTGCTCGCACCCAAGCGCGTGCCCTGGCTGCCCGATGTGCCGACCCTGGAAGAACAAGGCATCAAGGGCGTGGACGGCCAGACCTTCACCGGTCTGCTCGCACCTGCGGGCACGCCGGCGGCGGTGATCACGCGTCTGAGCGAGGCCCTGCGCACCGTGTTGTCCAATCCCGCGGTCATCGCCCGCTTTAATCAGAGCGGCGCGGAAGCACGCTGGCTGTCGCCGCAAGACTTCAGCGCCTACCTGGCCCGCGAAGAAGCCACCTGGCTGCCGATCATCCGCGCCGCCAACATCAAGGCCGACTGAGCATGGCCCGCCGCCAGACCCTGCAGGTGCAGGGCTTTAGCCACGCCAACCCGATTCCCGCCGCCGCGCGGGTGGGGCCGCTTCTCATGAGCGGCTTGATCAACGGCACCGACCCCAACACCGGCAAGCTGGCCGACACCCTGGAGGCGCAGTGCGCCTGCATGTTCCAGCAGGTGCGCAACGTGCTGGCCGCCGGCGGTGGCACGCCCGATCATCTGGTGCGCATGACCGTGTGGCTCAAGGACCGCTCACAGCGCGGGCCGCTCAATGCGCAGTGGCTGGCGATGTTCCCCCACGACACCGACCGGCCCGCGCGCGTGTCGCTGCAGGCCGCAGACCTGAGCGGCGGCATCCTCGTGCAGTGCGAGATCACGGCCTACATCGAATAAGACGGCGGCCATGAGCGACTACTTCCCGTTTCACCCCGAGCCACGCACACCCAAACGACGCGCCCTGCCCGGCGCGATCGACAGCCAGTTCCACATCCTGGGTCCGCGCGAGAAATACCCGGTGCGCGCTGGCGCCGCCTACGAAATGCCGACGGCCACGCCCGAGGCTTTGCGCCGCGTGCACGACGCGCTGGGTTTCCAGCGCGGCATCGTGGTGCAGACCACCACCTATGGCGAAGACCACACCGTGGTGCTCGACGCCCTGGCCGCGCTCGGCCCGGGCTACAAGGGCTGCGCCAACGCACTGGTCTTCGAGGCGCGCGACGACGCCTACCTCGAAAAGCTTCACGCCGCCGGTGTGCGCGGTGCGCGCTTTTCCTTCCGGCAGGCGCTGGGCGCCGTGCTCTCGCGTCCGGCCTTTGACCGCGCGGTGGCCCGCATCCGCGAACTGGGCTGGTACATGAAGGTGCAGCCCGAGCAGACCGGCATCCTGGAGAGCGTCTCCTGGTTCGAAGACCTGGACATCCCCATCCTGATCGACCACATGGGCCGCCCCGACGCCGCCCTCGGGCCCGATCGCGATCCGAACATCGCCAAGCTGCGGCAACTGCTGGCGCGCGGCAACTTCTGGGTGATGCTGTCGCTGGGCGAGAAGATCTCGCAAGCCGGCGCGCCGTATGACGACGTGGTGCCACTGGCGCGTGCGCTGATCGACGCCGCGCCGCACCGCTGCGTGTGGGCCTCGGACTGGCCACATCCGGTGTCCAAGAAGCCGCCGCCCAACGACGCCGACTTGCTCGAGCTGCTGTATCGCTATGTGCGCAACGAAGACGAACTGCGTCGCATCCTGGTGGACAACCCCGCCAAGCTCTTTGGCTACGAGGAGGCCGCATGAAAACCGTGGTCGGCTGCTTGCTCAATTTCCGCGGCGCCTGGACCGCCATGGAGCCGGCCATGCACCAGGAGCCGCACTTCAAGCCGCCGCGGCATCCGGTGCTGTATCTCAAGCCCCCCAACACCTGGCGGCGCGATGGCGATGATGTCGTGCTGCCCGCCGGCGTGCAGGAGGTGGAAGTGGGCGCGACGCTGGGCGTGGTCATGGGCGCGTCGGCTTCGCGCGTGAGCGAGGCCGCCGCGCTCTCCTTTGTCGCCGGCTATGCCGCCGTCAACGACGTGACCGTGCCGCACACCGCCATCTTGCGCCCGCCGATCAAGCAAAAGTGTCGCGACGGCTTTTGCCCCATCGGACCGATGGTGCCGCGCGGCGCGCTCCAACCCGACGCCCTGATCCTGCGCGCCTATGTCAACGGCGTGCTGGGCGCCGAACACACAACGGCCGAACTGATGCGGCCCGTCGCCCAACTGATCGCACAGATCACCGACTTCATGACGCTGGAGGCTGGCGATGTGCTGCTGGTGGGCGTGCCCGAGAACATGCCGCGCGCGCGCGCCGGTGATCTCATGACCGTCGACATTGAAGGCGTGGGCCGCGTGAACAACACGCTGCGCGCGCAAGGAGCCGCCCCATGAGACAAGGCCGTGTTGTCTACGGGGGCGCCGTGCATGGCTGCACCCCAGCTGCCACACCAGGCGCAGGGTCTGGCGAGACGCTGCGCCTGGCCGACGGACGCGTGCTCGATGAAGCGCAGGTGCAATGGCTCGCGCCCTTTGAGCCGCGCACGCTGTTCACGCTGGCCCTCAATTACGCCGACCACGCCAGCGAGCTGGCCGCCAAGTCCTCGGCGGACCAGGCCACCTTCCTGAAAGCGCAAAAGACCGAACCGATCATCTTCCTCAAGGGCCCGGGCTCGGTCGTGGGCCATCGCGGGCTCACGCGGCGCCCCGCCGACGCCGAGTTCATGCATTACGAATGCGAGCTGGCCGTGGTCATTGGCCGAGAAGGCCGTGACATCTCGCGCGCCCAAGCCTTCGACTATGTGCGTGGCTACACAGTCGCCAATGACTACGCGATCCGCAACTTCCTGGAGCCCTATTACCGCCCCAACCTGCGCGTGAAAAACCGCGACGGCGGCACGGCGCTAGGCCCCTGGCTGGTGCCGCGCGAGCAAGTGCCCGACCCGATGAATCTGCGCCTGACCACCCATGTCAATGGCAAGCTGGTGCAAGAGGGCACCACCGCCGACATGATCCACGACATCGCCTCGCTGATCGAATACCTCAGCGCCCTCATGACCCTGAGCCCCGGCGACGTGATCCTGACCGGCACGCCCAAGGGCTCGGTCGATGTGCACCCCGGCGACGAGGTGGTGTGCGAGGTGCAGGGGGTGGGGCGACTGGTCAACACCCTGGTGGCCGACTGGACGCCAGCGCCCCTGGGGGGCTGATCGGGGGCGGACTTCGGGTTTTCATGGGTGTCGTCGCCCCATGTTTATCGCATGATTAGTTGATCAGCTGATCAAGTTCTGTCATTCCTGCCTTGTTGCAGGAAAGGAAGGCGCGCGATGAAGTCCGGAGCGTTCGCATTCGAGAAGCCCACCAGCGTGCAGCAGGCGCTGGCGGCCAAGGCACGCTGGGGCGGGGCAGCCCGCTTCCTCGCGGGCGGTCAGAGCCTGATGCCGGCGATGGCCTTGCGGTTCAACGCGTCAGAGTGCCTGATCGACCTCAACGGCCTGGACGACCTGGCCCGCATCAGCCTGGAAGGCACGCAGCTGGTCATTGGCGCCATGGCGCGCCACGCGCAGGTGATCGCCTCCCCGGAAGTCGCCCGCGCGGCGCCGATCCTGCCCAAGGCCGGCCGCTACCTGGCCCACGCAGCCATCCGCAACCGAGGCACGTTTGGCGGCAGCCTGGCGCTGGCCGACCCGGCCGCTGAATGGCCCGCCGCCTGCCTGCTGCTCGATGCCCGCGTGCGCATCGTGGGCGAGCAGGGCCGCCGTGAGGTTCCCATCGGCCAGTTCCTGCAAGGCATGTACATGACCGCGCTCGACGAAAACGAGCTGCTCGAATCCATCGTGATCCCCGCGCGCCCCGCCGACGAAAAATGCTGCGTCCTGGAGCTCGCCCGCCGCCACGGCGACTACGCCAGCGCCGCGGTCATGGCCAGCGCACGCGTGCAAGGCGGCAAGCTCTCCGGGCTGCGCCTCGTGTTCTTCGCAGTGGCCGACACCCCGCTGCTGGACGCCGATCTCAATGCCCGGCTCCAGGAGGCCTTCAACCGCGACGGCGCCAGCGCGGTCGCTCCGCTGGCGGCCCAAGGCGCGGCCGCCCATGACCTGCGCCCCGACCTGTACAACCAGGCCGCCACCAAAGCGCACCTGTGCGGCGTGCTGGCCAGTCGCGCGCTCACCCAACTGGCCGCCGCCTGAAAGGAACAGCCCCATGACACGCATGACTGTGCGATTTCGTCTGAATGGCCAGCCGGTATCGGCGGATGTCGAGCCGCGCATGCACGCGGTCGATTTCCTGCGCGAGGCCTTTGAGCTGTCCAGCCCGCGCGCGGGCTGCGAACACGGCGTGTGCGGCGCCTGCACCTTGCGCGTCGACGGCCAGGTGGTGCGTGGCTGCCTGATGCTGGGTGTGCAACTCGATGGCACCACGGTCGACACCCTCGAAGGCCTGACCGCCAGCGGCGAAATCGCCGACCTGCAGCAGGCCTTTCACGAGCGCAACGCCGCCCAGTGCGGCTTTTGCACCTCCGGCATGTTGATGGCCAGCCAGGACTGGCTGCGCAGCGCACCGACCTGCAGCCGCAGCGCGATCCGCGAGCATCTCTCGGGCAACTACTGCCGCTGCACCGGCTACGAAGCCATCGTGGACGCGGTCCAGAAAGTGGCCGTCACACGCGGCCTGAAAGTCGCACCGGAGGACGTATGAACGCACCCGTCACCCCCGCAGAAAAACAGGCCGTCCAGCGCGAACAGTGGATCGGCGCTTCGGTGCCGCGCCCCAATGCGCGCCGACTGGTCGACGGCGCCGCAGTCTATGTCGACGACATCCGGCTGCCCCGCATGCTGCATGTGGTCTTCGTGCGCTCGCCCTACGCCCACGCACGGATCAAGGCCATCGACACCACGCAGGCGACGCAAGCCGAGGGCGTGGTCGCCGTCTACACGGGACCCGACCTGCAGCCGCATGTGCAGCCCATGCTGGCCACCCTCACCCACTTCAAGGGCATGAAAGCCGCCGCCCAGCACTGCATGGCCATCGACCGCGTGTGCTGGCAGGGTGAGCCGGTGGTGGCCGTGGTGGCCCGCAGCCGCCACGCCGCCGAAGACGCCGCCGCCTTGGTGGTGGTGGACTACGAAGAACTGCCCGTGGTCACCGACCTGGAGACCGCGCTCGATCCCGGCACGCCGGTGATCCACCCCGAGCTGGGCGACAACCTGTGCTTCACGCGCGAGGTCACGACCAGCAACTACCCCGAGATCCAGGGCCAAGCCGACCTGGTCGTCGAGCGCACCTTCCGATTCCCGCGCCACACGGGCGTGTGCCTGGAGGGCCGCTCGGTCCTCGGCGACTTCAGCGCCGCCGACGGCCGCCTGACCGTCTACATCTCGCACCAAGCGCCGCACATGATCCAGGACTGCTATGCGCGGTTGCTGGGGCTCAAGGAGGCGCAAGTGCGCGTGATCTGCCGCGATATCGGCGGCTCCTATGGCATCAAGACCCATGTGTATGGCGACGAGCTGGCCACCTGCGCCATCGCCATGCGGCTGCGCCGGCCTGTCAAGTTCGTGGCCGACCGGGCTGAGTCTTTTCTGAGCGACATTCACTCGCGCGATCACCGCGTGACCATGAAAATGGCCGTGGCCCGAGACGGCACGATCCGCGGCTTTCACTTCGAAGACCGCCTGGCCATCGGCCCGTATTCGGTCTACCCCCGCACCAGCGTGGTCGAGGGCAACCAGATCGTGAACATCACCGCCCAGTGGTATCGCCATGACGCCTACCACGCGACGATGACCAATGTGTTCACCAACATGGGCATCTACTCGAACTACCGCGCGGTGGGCCACCCGGTGGCGGTCGCGATCACCGAGGGCATCGTCGATGCGGGCGCGCGCGCCTTGAACATGGACCCGGTGGACTTTCGCCGCAAGAACCTGCTGGCCGACGACGCCTTCCCCTGCACCACGCCCTCGGGCATGAAGTTCGAAGGCATGTCGCACCACCAGTGCATGGACAAGCTGGTGGACCTGATGGATCTGCCGCGCCTGCGCCGCGAACAGGCCGAATTGCGCAAGCAGGGCATCTGGCGCGGCATCGGCATCATCAGCATGATCGAGATCACCAACCCCTCGGCCAGCTTCTATGGCGTGGGCGGGGCCCGCATCTCCGCGCAAGATGGTTGCAACGTCCGCATGGAGCCCAGCGGCAGCATCGTCGTCATGAACGGCACGGGCGAACAAGGCCAAGGCACCGACACCGTCTTTGCCCAGGTGGCGGCCGACGCCGTGGGCGTGCACCTGTCCAATGTGCGCGTGGCCGGCGTTGACACCGACTCCACCCCCTACGGCGGCGGCACCTGGGCCTCGCGCGGCGCGGGCGTCGGCGGCGAGGCCACCTGGCAAGCCGGTCGCGCCCTGCGCAGCAACATCCTCG
>CANGSD010000047.1 GCA_947455875.1 Comamonadaceae bacterium | reverse complement strand
GATCTGTCCGAGGAATTCCAGGTGATCGCCGCCACCGGCGAGGACGCCATCGTCTACTGCCCCCAGAGCGACTACGCCGCCAACCTGGAAAAGGCCGAGGCCCTGGCCCCGGCTGGCCCGCGCCCTGCGGCGTCCCAGGCCCTGACCCAGACCCCCACGCCCGGCAAGAGCACCTGCGCCGACGTGGCGCAGCTTCTGGGCGTTCCGCTGCAAAGCACGGTGAAGTCTTTGGTGCTGGCCACCGACACGCTCGACGAAGCCGGCAACGTCGCCAAGAGCCAGATCTGGCTGCTGCTGGTGCGCGGTGACCACGACATGAACGAGGTCAAGGTCGGCAAGTTGCCGGGGCTGGATGTGGGCTTTCGCTTTGCCACCGTGCCCGAGATCCTCGACCACTTCGGCACCAAGCCTGGCTACCTGGGTCCCTTGGCCCTGAAAAAGCCTGTGAAGATCGTGGCCGACCGCGAGGTGGCGGTGATGGCCGACTGGATCTGCGGCGCCAACGCCGAAGATTTCCACATGACCGGCGTGAACTGGGGCCGCGATCTGCCCGAGCCCGATCTGGTGGCCGACATCCGCAACGTGGTCGAGGGTGATCTCTCCCCCGACGGCAAAGGTCCGCTGGCCATCGAGCGCGGCATCGAGGTGGGCCATGTGTTCTACCTGGGCGTCAAGTACTCAAAGGCCATGAACGCCACGTTCCTGGACGAGAACGGCAAGCCCCAGTTCATGGAAATGGGCTGCTACGGCATCGGCATCACCCGCCTGCCTGCCGCCGCCATCGAACAAAACCATGACGAGCGCGGCATCATCTGGCCCGACGCGATTGCGCCTTTCACCGTGGTGGTCTGCCCCATCGGCATGGACCGCAGCGAGGCGGTCAAGGCCGCCGCCACCCAGTTGCACGACGACCTGGCCGCCTTGGGCGTGGACGTCCTGCTCGATGACCGCGGCGAGCGCCCGGGCGCGATGTTCGCCGACTGGGAGTTGATCGGCGTGCCGCACCGGGTGGTGATCTCCGACCGGGGCCTCAAGGACGGTCAGGTCGAATACCAGCACCGGCGCGACACCGCGGCCACCCAGGTCAGCGCCGCCGGCATCCTCGATCACTTGCGCAGTCGCATCCAGTCGTGACCTCGCGCAGACGATGGCTCCGTTGGGCCATCGTCGGCCTGGCCGGTCATGGTCTGTCGGTTCCGGCGCGGGCTGGCGCCCAGCTCGAAGAGCCGCTGGTGGACTCGGTGCGCACCGCCCTGAGTTCGGCCATTGCCAATGCGGCGCCGCCGATTCCCGAGTTTTCCTCTGACGCGGCGCGCCGCACCTACCAGCAGTGGCTACGTGCCATGGACAGCCGGCTGCAGCGGTTCAAGCCCCGGCCCGAGGTGCGCGAGGAGTTCTTGCAAACGCTTTGGTACGAATCGCGGCGCGCGGGCCTGGAGACGTCCCTCACGCTGGGGCTGATCGAGGTGGAAAGTGCGTTTCGCAAATTCGCCGTGAGCCCGGTGGGCGCGCGCGGCTACATGCAGGTGATGCCGTTTTGGAGCCGTGTGATCGGTGACGGCGACGCCAGCCGCCTGTTTCACATGCAGACCAATCTGCGCTTTGGCTGCGTGATCCTGCGCCACTACCTGGATCGTGAACGCGGCGACCTGTTCATGGCCCTGGGCCGCTACAACGGCAGCCGCGGCAAGGCGGTCTACCCGAACGCGGTGCTGGCCGCCGCCCAGCGCTGGTCGCAGACGCCTTAGTTGCCCAGGACTTGCTTGAGTTCGCCGCTCTCGTACATCTCCATCATGATGTCCGAGCCGCCGATGAATTCGCCCTTCACATACAGCTGCGGGATGGTGGGCCAGTTGCTGTATTCCTTGATGCCTTCGCGGATCGCCGGGTCTTCGAGCACGTTGACGGTGGCCACCGTCTTGGCGTCGACGCCGCAGGCCTTGAGGATCTGGATCGCGCGACCCGAGAAGCCGCATTGCGGGAAATTGGCGGTCCCCTTCATGAACAAGAGGACGTCGTGGGTTTTGACCAGTTGGTCGATGCGTTGCTGCGTGTCGCTCATGGAAGGTCCTTGCCGGCCCGGGGCCGTGGTTGGGTCTGCCCGGAATTATCCCAGTTCGTCCTGCCCCTATTGGCTTCGGGGCGTTGCGGCGCCTACAGGCCTTCGGCCCCAGCGGCCGCCGGTGCATCGCTCGATGCCAGCCAGGTCCTGGCGGCTGCCGATGTCGTCAAACCCTGCCGCCGCCAGCATCGCGCGCACGGGCTCGGCCTGGTCCCACCCGTGTTCGAGCAGCAGCCATCCCCCGGGCGCCAGGTGCGCGGGGGATGCGACCACGATCGCGCGCAGGTCGTGTAGGCCATCGTCGCCGGCGGCCAGGGCGGTCAGCGGCTCGTGCGTGAGGGCGCGCAGGTGGGGATCGTCGGCCCGGATGTAGGGGGGGTTGCTCACCACCAGGTCGTAGCCCCCGTTAGCCTCTGCGAGCCAGTGGCCGCTGCGCCAGGCCACGGCCAGACCCAGGCGCTCGCCGTTGGCGCGGGCCACGGCCAGCGCTGCGTCGCTGCGGTCCACCGCCTCGACGCGTGCATCGGCCCGCTGGTGCTTCAGGGCCAGGGCAATCGCGCCGCTGCCGGTGCCCAGATCGATCACGGTCGGGGCCTCATAGCCTGCCAGCACCTGCAGCGCCCATTCGACCAGGGTCTCGGTGTCCGGGCGGGGCACCAGCACCCGGTCATCGACCGCCAGCATCAGGCCGAAGAATTCTTTCTCGCCCACCAGATAGGCCAGGGGCTCGCCCCGCAGCCGACGGGCGCACAGGGCCTCATAGGCCTGCGCCTGGGGGTCTGAGAGGGCGTCCTGATCGTGCGCCAGCAGCCAGGCGCGTTCGTTCTGGCCGCGGCCGCTCGCGTGCAGCAGCAGCAACTGGGCGTCCAGGCGCGCCAGCCCCAGGGCGGTGGCGTGCGCGAGGGCCTGGGCCAGGGTCACGGTCATGGGGCTTGCACTGTCAGGTGCGCACGCCGGCTTCGAGCTCGGCGAGCTGTTCGGCCTTGCGCGCCAGCAGCAGGCCTTCGACCATTTCATCGAGCTCGCCCTCCATCACGAAGCCGAGTTTGTAGAGGGTCAGGTTGATGCGGTGGTCGGTCGCCCGGCCCTGCGGAAAGTTGTAGGTGCGGATGCGGTCGCTGCGGTCGCCGCTGCCAATCAGGCCCTTGCGGGTGGCGGCCTCTTTCGCGGCGCGCGCAGAGCGCTCGGCCTCTTGAATGCGCGCGGCCAGCACCTGCAGCGCCTTGGCCTTGTTGCGATGCTGCGAGCGATCGTCCTGGCATTCGGCCACGATGCCGGTGGGCAGGTGGGTGACGCGCACCGCCGAATCGGTCTTGTTGATATGTTGCCCGCCGGCGCCCGAGGCGCGGAAGGTGTCGATGCGCAGGTCCGCCGGGTTGATCTGCACGGCCTGCGCCTCGTCGGGTTCGGGCAGGGCCGCCACCGTGCAGGCGCTGGTGTGGATGCGGCCCTGGGTCTCGGTGGCGGGCACGCGCTGCACCCGGTGGCCACCCGATTCGAATTTGAGCTTGCCGTAGGCGCCGTCACCCACGATGCGCACCACCACCTCCTTGTAGCCGCCCACCTCGCCTTCGCTCTCGCTCACGAGTTCGCAGCGCCAGCCCTGACGCTCGGCGTAGCGTGTGTACATGCGAAGCAGGTCGCCCGCGAAGAGGGCGGATTCGTCGCCGCCCGTGCCGGCGCGGATTTCCAGGAAGACATTGCGCACATCGTCCGGGTCGCGCGGGATCAGGAGTTTTTGCAGGTCGTCTTCGAGCGCAGGCAATTCCTGCTCGATCGCAGCGATCTCCTCGCGCGCCATCTCGACCATCTGCGGGTCACCCACCATTTCCTGCGCGCCAGCCAGGTCGGTCTCGCGCTGGCGATAGCGTGCGTACAGCGTGGCCACCTCGCTGACCTCGGCATGCTCGCGGGTGAGGGCGCGCAGGCGGTCCATGTCCTGGGCCACCTCGGGCTGCTGCAAAAAGAAATCCAGCTCCTGCAGGCGCACCGGGTAGCGTTCGAGTTGCTGGCGGAGAAACGGCTTCATGGCAGATCCAGGGCGTGGGCGCGGTGTCGACAAGGGCCCGCGGCAGCGGGCCGGGGCGAGCGGGGAGGGGCCACATCGACCAGGCCCGCAGGGCCTGACATGCGGCAAGCGGTGCGCCGCTAACGTTCCTTGCGCAGGAAGAAGTGCTCGATCGCGTTGGTCGCCCGCTCGCGCGATTGCTCGTTGCCTGCGTGCAGTTCGGCCAGGGCGCCGTGCAGCATCTTTTGCGTCAGGCCGCGCGAGAGGGCTTCGAGCACGGCTTCGACATCTTCGCCCTTGGCCAGGAGCTTGCGCGCGCGGGCCAGCTCGATGGCGCGCCATTCGTCGGTCTGGGCATTGAGCTGGCGAATCAGGGGGACGGCCCGCCGCTGGTCCATCCAGTGGAGGAAGCCTTGCACGCCGGCATCGACGATGGCCTCGGCCTCGGCGACAGCGGCTTGCCGGTGGGCCTGGCCGGTCTGTATCACCTGGGATAGGTCGTCGACGGTGTACAGGTAGACGTCTTCCAGCGCCTTGACCTCGGGCTCGATGTCGCGGGGCACGGCCAGATCGACCATGAACATGGGCCGGTGCTTGCGGGCCTTGAGGGCGCGTTCGACGGCGCCCAGGCCGATGATCGGCAGCTGGCTGGCCGTGGAACTGATCACCGCGTCAAATTCGTGCAGGCGCGCAGGCAGATCAGCCAGTCGCATCACCTCGCCGCCAAAGCGCGAGGCGAGTTTTTCGCCGCGCTCCAGGGTGCGGTTGGCAATCGCGATGGATTTGGGGTTCTTGGCGGCGAAGTGGGTCGCGGCCAGCTCGATCATCTCGCCAGCGCCGACGAACAGCACCCGGATCTGACCCAGGTCCTCAAAGAGCTGGCCGGCCAGGCGCACTGTGGCGGCCGACATGCTGATGGAGTGGGCGCCGATCTCGGTGACCGTGCGCACTTCCTTGGCCACCGCGAACGAGCGCTGGAACATCTGGTTCAAGGTGGTGCCCAGGGCGCCGGCCTCGTCGGCCACCCGCACGGCGTCTTTGAGCTGGCCCAGGATCTGGGCCTCGCCCAGGACCATGGAGTCCAGGCCGCTGGCGACCCGGAAGGCATGCCGTGCGGCCAGGCCGTCTTCGAGGATGTAGGTGTGTGAGCGCAGGATCTGGGCCGACACCCCGCCGGACTGGGCCAGCCAGTCGAGGGTGGGCTCGAGGGCGGGGCGCTCGCCGGCGCAATAGATCTCGGTGCGGTTGCAGGTGGAGAGGATGGCGGCCTCGGGGATGTTGCCGCTGGGGCCTCCCAGGCTTTGGCGCAGGCCCTGAAGGGTGGGCGCGATCTGGTCGATGGCAAACGCGAAGCGACCGCGGATGTCCACCGGCGCGGTCGTGTGGTTAATGCCCAAGGCCCAAACTGCCATTGCTAAATTATAAAATCTCTTGTCCCCACAAGTACTTAGCGGCTCGCCACCCTCTATCGATGGGTTTTTCAGACATCCTGTTCCATCTTTTTGGCTTCGCCGCCCCCGCGTTGGCGCTGGGCCTGTTGCTGCCCCTGGCGTCCCGCTTTCTTCTCTCTCCGGCCCGCATTGTGACGGGTTTCTGGGCCCAGGCCGCCATCGTGAGTGCCTGCGGCCTGGCCGTCCTGGCGGGCGGACTGTGGTTTTTCAGCCAAGACGGCAAGATGGCCACCTATGGCGCCCTGGTGGTAGTGGCTTGCGCGGTGCAATGGACGCTGGCCGGGGCCTGGCGTCGATAATCCGCGCCCATGCTGTATCTGCTGTCTCCCGCCAAGTCGCTCGATTACGAATCGCCCCTGGGCGCGCTGCCCCACACCACCCCGCGTTTCGTCGATGCCTCGGCCCGATTGATCGAGGTCCTGCGTGCCAAATCGCCCCAGGACATCGCCTCGCTGATGGACTTGAGCGACAAGCTGGCCGCCCTCAACGTGGCCCGCTACGAGGCCTGGTCCCCCCAATTCACCGCCGCCAACTCGCGCCAGGCCCTGCTCGCCTTTGATGGCGACGTCTACGACGGCCTGGCGGCGCGCACCCTCAAGCCGGCCGACCTCGAGTGGGCGCAGTCGCATGTGGCCATCCTCAGTGGCCTGTATGGCGTGCTGCGGCCCCTGGACCGGATGCAGCCCTATCGGCTCGAGATGGGTACGGCCCTCAAGGTCGGACGGGCCACCAGCCTCTACCAGTACTGGGGGGCGCAGATCGCGCAGTGCCTGAACGAGCAGCTCGCGGCCGACAAGACGCCGGTGGTGGTCAACCTCGCCTCGCAGGAGTATTTCAAGGCGGTGGACCTCAAGACCCTGCAGGCGCGGGTGATCGAGTGCGTCTTCGAGGACTGGAAGGACGGCCGCTACAAGATCATCAGCTTCTTCGCCAAGAAGGCGCGCGGCTTGATGGCCCGCTACGCCATCACCCACCGGGTCGCCACGCCCAAGAAGCTTGAGGGCTTCAACCTCGAGGGCTATGCCCTCGACGCGGGAGCGTCCGAGCCCGATCGTCTGGTCTTTCGTCGGAAAATGGCGGGATGACATCGAACCACGCTGCCCAGGCGGTCACGCCCGAGTTGCGTCTGTGGATCCTCGAGCAGACCCGCTCCGGCCATGCCCCGCAGGCGGTGCTGCAGTCCATGCGCGCCGCGGGCTGGGACGACGCCGTGGCCCGCGAGGCCTTGGCTGCCGTCACCGGCGCGCAGGCCGCGCCGCCGACGCTGCGTGTCGAATCTCCTGCCGCCCCGCCTGCCGCCGTGGCCCTGCCTGAGCCCGATCTGGCCGCCTCGCCCCTCTATCTGGACGCCGGTGACCGCCGGGTCCATGTGCTGCAGGCCATGATGAACCCGCGCGTGGTGGTGTTCGGCGACTTGCTGTCCGACGAAGAATGCGAGCAGATGATCGCGCTGGCGCGTCCGCGCCTGGCGCGCTCGCTCACGGTCGCCACCCGCACCGGCGGCGAAGAAATCAACGCTGACCGCACCAGCCGCGGCATGTTCTTTCGCCGTGGCGAGAACGCGCTGGTCGAGCGCATCGAGGCGCGCCTGGCGCGCCTCCTGAACTGGCCGCAGGAAAACGGCGAGGGGCTGCAGATCCTGCACTACCAACCCGGCACCGAATACAAGCCGCACTACGACTACTTCGACCCGGCCGAGCCTGGCACGCCGTCCATCTTGCGGCGTGGCGGGCAGCGCGTGGCCACCGTGGTGATGTACCTGGCCGAACCCGAGCGGGGCGGCGGCACCACCTTCCCCGACGTGCACCTGGAAGTCGCGCCCAAGCGCGGTAACGCGGTGTTTTTCAGCTACGACCGGCCCCATCCCGCCACCCGCACCCTGCATGGCGGCGCGCCGGTGCTGGCCGGCGAGAAATGGATCGCCACCAAGTGGCTGCGCCAACAGCGATTTGATTGAACCCATGGCCACACCCGAGCAATCCACCCTGGGCAAGCCGGTCGTCTATGCCGACCAGTACGACCCGTCCCTGTTGTTTCCCCTGCCACGCGCCGACAAGCGCGCCGAGCTCGGACTGGGCAGCGCGCTGCCTTTTTTCGGCGCCGACCTCTGGACCGCCTTCGAGCTGTCCTGGCTGACCCCGCGCGGCAAGCCGCAGGTGGCGATTGCGCAGGTCACGGTCCCCTGCGAGACCCCGAACATCGT
>CANGSD010000046.1 GCA_947455875.1 Comamonadaceae bacterium | reverse complement strand
CTCGGCGGCCAGGCGCTCGCCCAGGGTTTCGCCGGTGACGGTCATCGTGTCCAGATGCAGCAGGGGCTTGAGCTCGCGCAGCAAGGCGCTCATGCCGCCAGCCGCGTAAAAGTCTTCCATGTAGTTGTCGCCGGTGGGCTTGAGGTCGACCAGCACCGGCGTGGTGTCACTGAGTTCGTTGAGCAAGTCCAGCGGCACGGGAATGCCACGCCGTCCCGCCACGGCGGTCAGGTGAATGATCGCGTTGGTGCTGCCGCCCAGCGCCAGCAAGACGCGCAGCGCGTTGTGCACCGACTTGGGGGTGATGATCTGGCTGGGCCGGATGGGGTTGTGAATCAGCTGGACGGCCTGTGCGCCGCTGGCCTCGGCCGCACGCAGACGGTCGGCATGCACCGCCGGGATGGCCGCCGTGCCCGGCAGCGACATACCCAGTGTTTCGGCGATGCAGGCCATGGTGCTGGCGGTGCCCATCACCGCGCAGGTACCGGCGGTGGTGGCCAGTCGGCCCTCCACCACGTCAATGGTCTTGCGGTCGATCTTGCCGGCGCGATAGCTGCCCCAGAAACGGCGGCAGTCGGTGCAGGCGCCCAGGCGCTCGCCCTCGTGGCGGCCCGTCATCATCGGCCCGGTCACCAGCTGAATGGCCGGCACATCGGCGGCGGCGGCCCCCATCAACTGCGCGGGCACGGTCTTGTCGCAGCCGCCAATCAGCACCACCGAATCCATGGGCTGCGCGCGCACCATTTCCTCGACGTCCATGCTCATGAGGTTGCGAAACATCAGGCTGGTCGGACTGAGGAACACCTCGCCCAGCGAGATGGTCGGGAACTCGATCGGCAATCCGCCGGCGGCGAGCACGCCGCGCTTGACGGCCTCAACCAGCTCCGGCATGGAGCGGTGGCAGTTGTTGAACCCCGAACCACTGGAGGCGATGCCCACCACCGGGCGCTCGAGCAGCGCCGTCGAATACCCCATCGATTTGATGAAGCTGCGGCGCAAATACAGCGCAAAGGCCCGGTCCCCATAGTTGGTGAGGCCAGTGCTGATGCCGTGTTGTGGTGTGTCGCTCATAAGGTTTGGAAATGAGATTGGATGACAGGGCGCATACCCTAGCGCTCCGCCGGGTCATGGGGAGCACGTCAACGGGCTGGCGGGGGCCGCCCGCGCCTGCCCGCCGGACTATAACGGGCTAGAGACGGGTCTTGATGAACTTGGCTTCCAGGTAATCCCGGATGCCCAGGCTGCCGCCTTCGCGGCCCATGCCACTGGCGCCGACCCCGCCAAAGGGCATTTCGGCGCTGGCAATGGCCAGCTCGTTGACACCCACCATGCCGGCATGGATCGCCTCGCTGGCCAGCGTGGCGGTCTTGAGCGAGCGGGTGAACAGGTAGGACGCCAGGCCGTAGGGGGTGCTATTGGCCAGTGCAATGGCCTGATCAAAGGTCTCGAACGAGGCGATCGGCGCCACCGGGCCAAAGGGCTCCAGCTGCATGATCTTCGCGTCCCCGGGCACATCGGCCAAGACGGTGGGCGCGAGGTAATACCCCTGCGTGCCAGTCAGGTGGGCCGGGCGCTGCCCGCCGGCCAGCAGGCGCGCGCCGCGCTGGACCGCGTCGGCGATCAGATCGTGGGCATGGTTCAGACCGCGCCGATTGGCCATCGGGCCGACTGCCGTGTCGGGGTCCAGGCCCGGACCGACCTGGAGCGAACGGGCCACTTCGGCAAAGCGCTGGCAGAAGGCCTCATAGATGCTGGCGTGCACATAAAACCGCGAAGGCGAGGCGCACACCTGGCCGCAGTTGCGGTACTTGAAGCGGGCGCATTGCTCGGCGGCCTCCTGGACATCGGCGTCCTCGAACACCAGCACCGGGGCATGGCCCCCCAGCTCCATCGACACCCGCTTGATGCCATCGGCGGCCAGTTGCAGCATGCGCCGACCAATGCCGGTCGAGCCGGTCAGGGTGACCTTGGCCACGATGGGCGAGCGCACCAGGTATTCGGAGATCAGGCTGGAATCACCCGTGACCAGGTTGACCACGCCCGGGGGCACGCCGGCCTCGAGCAGGGCCTGCACCACCGCCATGCAGCTGCCCGGTGCCTCGCTGGCGGGCTTGACGATGATCGAGCAGCCGGCGGCCAGGGCCGCGGCGATCTTGCGCGAAGGCAGCAGGGCCGGGAAGTTCCAGGCCGAGAAGGCCGCCACCACGCCCACGGGTTCGTAGCGCACCTGCATGCGCACCTCGGGCAGGCGCGACTCGATGGTCTGACCGTAAATACGCTGGGTCTCGCCGGCATACCACTCGTACTGGTCGGCGGCGTCGTTGGTTTCGCCCACAGCCTGGGCCAGCGGCTTGCCGGTTTCAGCCGACATCAGCCGGCCGATGTCTTGCGCGCGGGCGCGCACCAGGTCGGCCGCCCGGCGCAAGACGCGCGAACGCTCCCAGGGCGAGACCGCACGCCAGACCTGCAGCCCCTTCTGGGCGCTGGCCAGAGCGGCATCGAGGTCCACCTCCAGCGCGGACGGGATGAAGCCCAGAATTTCTTCGGTGCACGGGTCGATCACCTCACGCACGCCGCCATCGCTGGCGCCGCGCCACTGACCGTCTATGAGCAGACCGTAATCTCGGTACATCCCGAACTCTTCGCGTTTCATCGCCTGTCTCCTGGAGGGTGTTATCAGATTCGGCTGGCGTGGTAGCGACGCTGCACGTCGTCGCACCAATTGCCCACGTTCCAGGAGCCGTAGGCCCCCAGTCCGGCGTCGGCTTCGGTGCCGGCATACACCGGCACATGCACCACCGACACACCGGCGTGTGCATGCGCCTGGTCCAGCGCCTGGCGCAGGCTCTCGAGCGTGTCGCCGCCCGAGAAGGCCTGCACGCCGGCGATGCTGGAGGCCATGCGCACATAGTCCACGGCCACCGAGTCGTTGGTGCGAAAGTCCACCCCGTACTGCGCATGCTGCAGCCCCGAGATGGCGGCCATGCGCCGGTTGTCAAAAATCACCACCATGCCCCGCGCGCCATGTTCGACCGCGCTGATCAGGGCCTGCGGGTTCATCATGAACGAGCCATCACCGGTGAAGGCGATGCCATAACGCGGGTCGCGCGCCATCCCGGAGGCGATGACCGCGCAGGTGGCAAAGCCCATGTAGGAGGCACCGGTCTCCGTGAAGGTCTCAAAAGGATGATCGTCTTCGACGGTCTGAAAGCCGTTGGCCTGGACATCGCCGGCGTCAAAGAACTTGACGGCTTTCACCTGCTTGGCGAAATCACATACGGCCTTGAGTGCTGCAGGCTGCGACAGCACCGGGCGCTGCCACACCGCGTCGTGCATGCGCGCAGCGGTCTGGCGCTGGGTGAGGAAGGCGCGCCAACGCACCTTGGCCTGCCAGCAGTCTTCCAGCCATTGCTTGCGGGCGCTGTCCGGCTTGACCGGGCCCAGGGCGTCGAGCAACTGGCCGATCACCACGCCGATATCGCCTGTCAGGGCCAGCGTACGGTTGTAGTGGGTGGCATCGAGCAAGTCGCCGTTGATGTTGATCACGGCCTGGGCCTTGGGATAGCCCACGCCCGAGCAGTCGGCCTGGCAAACGGCGCGAGACCCGACCACGATCAGCAGCTCGCCGTTTTCCATCGCGTAATTGCCGCTGATCGAGCCTTTGCTGCCCCCCACATGCATGTTTTGCAGGTGGGCGTCGGGCATGACGCCGGTCGAGCCCGGCGACAGCACCACCGCCGCGCCAATCCGCTCGGCCAGCGTGCGCACCTGCGCCGAAAACTCTCGGCTGCCGCCGCCGGCTTTGAGCACGATGCGCGGACTTTTCTGGATCAACTGCGCCGCCTCGGCCAGCAGCTGGGTGTCTGCCACCGCCTGCGGCGACACGCGCAAACGCGTGGGCAGGCTGGTCAGGTGCAGGTCCTCGATCACCTGCGGCTGCGTGTTCAGCGGCAGCATCAGGAAAAAAGGACCGGCCTTGTAGGGGTGGTGCACACATTGGGTCCCGCGACGCAGCGCATCGCGCAACGCCTGCGGGGTGTGCAACACATACGACTGCCCCATCAGGGCCGTCATCTGCCCATACACATGCTGCGTGGGCTTGGGCACCTGCTGCATGTTGTAGCCCTCGCCGTGGGTCGTCTCATCACCGTAGATGTGATAGAGCCCCACGCCGTTGCTCGCCGCTGCCAGAGAGCCCGCCATCGCCTGCATGCCGCCCGGTCCGATGGAGGTCACCACCGCGCACGGCTCGCGATAGACCCACGCGAGCGCCGTGCCCGCATGCGCCATCTCCACTTCGTTGCGAAAGTTGAAGACCTGGGTCACACCCGCTGCGGTGTAGAGGCGCAGCACCTCGGCCAGATCCGTCGAGCCATGCCCGAAGATGGCCAGGTACTTGCTCACGCCTTGTCGCAGCAGCCCGAGGACCAAGCCCTCGGACAGGGTCACACTCATACGCTCGGGAAGCAGGCCCTGATCGAGGGCGTTTTGCAGACTGCCGGCTTGGGCAATGGCCTGAGCCCGCAAAGCGAGTCCGTCCAAGCCGGGCATTCCGATCGGGGGCATGGGAGCACGTGCGTTCATGGGGCAGAGGGAGGGGTTACTTCTTGACCAACAGACCGGCCTTGCTCATGGCGCGCTCCACCTGACGGTCGTCTTCGGCAATCAGGCGGCCGAAATCATCGGCGGGAGCAAACGCAGCCAGGAAGCCCAACTTTTCGCCTTGGGCCCGGAATTCAGGGCTGTTGACGGTGTTGCGCAGGGCGGCCTCCAACTTCATGATCACCGGACGCGGCGTGCCCTTGGGGGCGGCAATGCCACGCCACATGTCGGACTGGTAGCGAATGCCTTGCTCGGCGGCCGTCGGCACGTTGGGGAAAGCGGGCTCGCGCGTAGAGGCCAGCACACCCAGCACCTTCAGGGTGCCGGCGCGCACGTGAGCGGTCAGCGCGCCGGGCGCCTGGACCACAGCCTCGATGTGATTGCCCAGCAAGCTGGTCACCACCTGGGCGGCACCGAAGGGAACGTGCGTGACATCGCCGCCCACTTCGGTAAAGAAGCCCACCGCAGAAATATGGGTGAAGCTGCCCGAGCCGGAGTTGCCCACGCGGATGCTGCCAGGCTTGGCGCGCACCGCATCGACCATCTCCTTGAGGTTGTTCCAGGGTGCGTCGCTGCGAACGGCCAGCACCGGCAGTTCAGACGTCACCTTGGCCACGGGCTCGAAGGCCGTGTAGTTGAAAGGCATCTGGCCCGAGTAGTAGACCGTGGAGACCGAGTTGGAGTTGAACACCAGGCTGTAGCCGTCGGGCCGCTGGCCCTGCACATGGCGGTAGCCGATGGCCCCGCCCGCGCCCGGGCGGTTCATGACCGTGACGGGCTGACCCAGTTG
This sequence comes from Comamonadaceae bacterium, assembly GCA_947455875.1. Next base: position 2,346 of record CANGSD010000046.1, on the reverse strand, counting down.
TTTGGACATGCCCTCGGCCAGCACGCGTGCGACCACATCGGCCGAGCTTCCTGCCGGAAACAAGACGTTCAGTTCAATCGGCTTGACCGGGAAGTCCTGGGCCGAAGCGCCCAGTGCGCTGACCGACAGGGCTGCGCCCAGGACCAGGCGCTTGAAGCCAGTGGGTTGAAGATCAAATAACTTGAAAAGGTTCATGTCTCTCTCCGTTTGGATGGATTTAAAAATCCGGCGCGCATCGACTCTTGGGGTGATGTCGCACCGCACTCACAGACTCAAGCGGCCCGCCGCAGGGGTTGCGGCGTCGCACGCTTCTCTCGCAAAGCCGCCATCACCCTCTCGGGCGTGGCAGGTAAACGCGTCATGCGCACACCCACTGCGTCATAGATCGCATTGACGATCGCCGCGGCGGTGGGGGTGATGGACGGCTCGCCGATGCCCTTGACACCCAGCGGCGTCTTGGGATCGGGTTCGGTAATCAGCACCGAGGTCACTTGCGGAATGTCGACCGCAGTGGGCAGGATGTACTTGGCAAAGCCAGGGGTCGTCGTCTTGCCATTCACCTGGATGTAGTCCTCCATCAGGGTGTGACCGACGCCCATCACCACGCCGCCTTCGATCTGGCCTTCGACCTGCTGGGGGTTGACCACGCGGCCCACATCGTGCGCGGCCCAGACGCCCAGCACCTGCACTTCGCCGGTGTCGTCGTCCACTTCCACTTCAGCAATCTGTGCGCCAAAGACATAGCTTTGCCAAGGCGTGGCGGCGCCCGTCTCCGGATCGAGCGCGGTGTGCGCCGAGGTGAACAGGCCACTGCCCACGATGACGATGCCGCGTTCCTTCTTCAGGACGTGCACCGCATGCTCCATCGACATGCGCTTGCTGGCCGACCCCTCGACCCAGCACTGGCCTGCATGGGCGTGGATGCTCTCGGGAGCCACTTCCCAGTAAGCGCCCATCGCCGCACGAAACTTGCCGAAGGCCTCGCGGCAGGCGATCGCCACCGCGTTGCCGATCATGTAGGTCATGCGCGTGGCGCCCGCATGCGCCGCCTCGGGCACACGCGCGGTGTCGTTGTCGGCCAGCACGATGTCGTGCGGGTGCACGCCCATCGCGTCGGCGGCGATCTGGCACAAGCCCGTGAGCACGCCCTCGCCGATCTCGGTCACGCCCGTGGCCACCTTGACGGTGCCACCGTCATCGAGTTCCACCCACACAGCAGCGCGATCCATCGCAGCGGTACGCGCAATGCCGTACCAACCACACGCAACGCCTCGTCCCTTGTGTCTCATCGTCGAACTCCTAGTTGCTTTGATCTTGCTGTGCGTAGCGCTCTTGCGCGACGCCGGGGATGCAGGTCGGGCGGGTGCCCGGACGGCCCAGATCCTCGCGCTCGGGCAGGCCCTGCGCCTGGCGGTGCGGCACACCCGCATCCCAGCCCGCGACACCCAGAACCGCCTCCAGGCAATCGACGGCCAGCACCCGATCCAGCTTTTGCCGGGTGTGGGTGGTGGCGCCGTCTCGCATGAGGTTGACCATGCGCAGGGCCACGGGGTCCATCCCCAGGCGCTGGGCGCACAGGTCCAGATGCGCCTCGGTCGAAAACTCCGACTGGAAGGCGCCAAAGGCACGCATCGCCCCGCTGGGGGTGTTGTTGGTGTAGACCCCGATCGAATCCACCCAGACGTTGGGGATCGCGTAGGGGCCCGGGCCCAGGATGGCCGACTTGTTCATCACGCCCGGGGTGGACATGGCGTAGGCGCCGCCATCGGAGACCATCACCATGCGCGTGGCCACGATGCGGCCATCGCGCTTGAGACCCATGGTGTAGCGGATCTTGAAGGGATGGCGCTTGGCGCTGGCCGCAAAGCTCTCCTCGCGGGTGAAGACATAGCGCACCGGACGGCGCGACTTGATCGCCGCGAGCGCCATGATGCCCTGGTAGATCATGTCCTCTTTGCCGCCGAAGCCTCCGCCCACGGTGCTCATGATCATGCGCACCTTGTTGATCGGACGCCCCAGGATGTGCGCCAGCATGTGCCGATGGTGGGTGATGTTCTGGCTCGGCGAGTGCACGGTCACACAGCCATCGGGCTCGACATAGGCGAGACCCGCCTCGGGCTCCAGGTAGGCGTGCTCAATGGGCGCGGTCTGGTAGGTTTCCTCGACCACGACGTCGGCCTCTTTCAGGCCGGCTTCGAAATCGCCCTTGCGAATCTTGGTGTGCTTGCAGATATTGCCCGGGGCATGCGCGTGCAGTTGGATCGCCTCTGGCTTCATCGCCTCTTCGGGATCGAACAGACCCGGCAGGGGCTCGTACTCGACTTCGATCAGATTCAAGGCTGCGCG
>CANGSD010000045.1 GCA_947455875.1 Comamonadaceae bacterium | reverse complement strand
CGCTTCACGGGTACCGGCCCCGCGCAGCCCTATCTGGACATGGCCTTGTTCGGCCTCATGGCCCGTGCCCCTGCGGACAGCCCTCTGCACAAGCTGCGCGCACAGATCACCGAGCTAGATCTGGCCTTGCTTTCGCAGGCGCATCCGCTGGAGGGTTTCACGGGCCTCACCCGCCTGTTCTTGCATATCGGCGACGAGGTCACTCCGGATCTGACAGGCTTTGGACCCATGCCCAAGTTGACTCACTTGAAAGTCAATGGAAGGCGCTGGGGCTCGTCGGGTACCCTGACCTCCTTGAACGGCCTGCAAGCGCCCGCACTGACCGAGGTCGATCTGTCATGCTGCCGGGTGCAAGACATCTCGGCGCTGCGCCTCTCGCCCAAAATCAAAGAACTGAATCTGTCGGATAACCCAGCGCTGGTCGACCTCGGTGGACTGGAAGCCTGCGCCCCCAGCCTGACCACGCTCAATCTGAACGATTGCAAGCAGGTCGACTCGCTGGAGGTTCTCAAGACCGCGAAGAAACTCAAAACGCTGAACTTAACGGACTGCGAGGCCCTGACCTCGGTCTTGCCGTTGGCCGCGTGCCAGTCGCTCGAGACGCTGGATCTGGAGCGCTGTTCGAACCTGCGCTCGCTCGAGGGCCTGGCGAAATTGCCCTTGAAGCCCATGAAGGCGTATGACGGCACCACCCGGTTCTCGCTCGATGGCTGCAGCGCCCTCACCTCGCTGGCGCACCTGCCTGCGCTGGGTGGCAAATTGCAAAGTTTGTCGGTCGACCATGCCACCGCACTGAAAAGTCTGGACGGTCTGCGAGAGATCCCCAGCCTCACCGCGTTCAGCGCCGAACAGAGTGGCTTATCGGATCTGAGCAATCTGAGCGCCCTGCCGGCGCTCACCTGGATCTCCCTGCAACACTGCGCTCAGTTGAAAGACGCCACGCCACTGGGCCAGCTGCAGAAGCTGGAGACGGTCTATCTCACCGACAGCGCGGTGACGACCTTGCCAGAAGGCTGGCGCGGCCCTGTGAACCACCTGGCCCTCAAAGAATGTCACGGCCTGAAGTCACTGGGCCTGCTACCGGCCGATTTGGTGAAACTGATCTGCGACGAAAGCGCGGGCCTGACCCAACTGGACGGCATGCAAGCCTGCAAGAAACTGGAATTCATCTCCGTGCAGGCCTGCCCTGCGCTCCAGAGTCTGGGCACCCCGCCCGCCACGGTGCGGGAAATTCAGGCACGCGGGTGCATGAAACTCACCTCGCTGCGAGGACTCAAGGGGTGCCCGCAGCTGACGTGGGTGGCCATCCCCACCTCGGTCGTGGACGCCACTGACCTCAAAGGTCTGTCCTCGATCATCCTCAGTTTTGATATCAACGAGCTGGGCCAACCCAAGGTCAAAGGCCAGCTGGTGACCCTGCCTGCCGAATTCATCGCCGCGATCAACGCCTTGCCCGCTGTGAACTTGCGACTCAAGGGCCCCTCGGGCAGCTGGTACGGATCGCGCACCTTCGACCTGCACGCGTTCAGCCAATTCAAGACCGTGACGACCTTGGACTTTGACGAATTCGACTTTCACTGCAAGCTCGAAGAACTCACCTGGCTGGTGGCGATGCAAGGTCTGCAAAGCGTGGTCTTCTACCCGCGCGGCAATATGTCGCATTCATTGAATGGCGGTGTCTACGACACGGCCAAACAGGTGAAGGCGCTGCAGCTCAAGGCCTGTCAGGCGGCGAAGATCAAGCCGCCTGCGCATGTGGTTTGATCCGACAGCCTTACTGTAGGAATGCACGGCGATCCGGCGGATCGCCCCACAAGGTAGAAATCGGGGCAGCCCAGATGCCATCGCCCAGGGGCAGGATGTCGTCGCCGTCGTACAGCAACACGCCCATCTTGAACTGCGCCCCGGCCAGACCGGCAAACTTTCTCAACCCCCGCAAATCGCTGTCCTTGATCGTTGCCGAGGCCTTGACTTCGACACCCACAAGCTGGCCCGCTGCACTTTCGATGACGAGGTCCACTTCGACCTTGTCACTGTCCCGGTAGTGGAGGACGCGGTAATCCCCCTCGGAAGTGGTTGCATGTTTGAGAATTTCCCCGAAGACGAAGGTCTCCAACACGTTGCCAAATCGAGTCCGATCGTTCGCGACTTCATCGGCAGACAGGTCCAGAAGCGCGGACAGGAGACCGGAATCAATGAACTGCCGCTGGGGGGTTTTCACGATCCGATTGAGGCGGTTGCGCGCCCAGACGTTCACACGCCGCAGCAGGTACATCTGCTCCAGGACACCAACATACTTGGCAGCCGTCTTGCTATCCAAGCCGACTTCGCCGGCCAGCCGGGTGTAATTGCACATTTGCCCTGCCACTTGCGCCAAGGCATTGAGGAAACGCGGTATCCGGTCTAAGTGATCGACCTGCGCCACTTCTCGCACATCGCGCTGGATCAGGGCATCCAAGTACTGCCGGGCCCAGGTCACACGCCGGCGTGACGTAGGTCGTGCGATCGCCTCCGGATAGCCGCCGCGTAACACCCGATCGACCAGATCGGGAACGCGGGCACGGGGGCGAGGAATCTGTCCTCCATAAACGCAGTCCAGCCAGTTCGACGTCATGCCTTCGATCTCGCCCTGGGACAAGGGCAGCAAAGTCAGGGTCTCCATCCGCCCCGCCAGCGAATCCGCGACGGTGGGAAGAGCCATCAGGTTTGCAGAGCCCGTTAGCAGGAACCTTCCGGGGCGCCGGTCTTCGTCAACGCTCTTCTTGATCGCTAGCAATAACTGCGGGGCGCGCTGGATTTCGTCGATGACCGCACGGTCTAGACTGCGGATCAGGCCGACCGGGTCTTCCCGAGCGGCCAGCAGGGTCAGTTCGTCATCGAGCGTGAGGTAACGAAGCCCCTGACCTGCCACCCGGCGCACCAGCGTGGTCTTGCCGGCCTGACGAGGTCCCGCAAGGAGAACCACGGGGGTATCCGACATCGCCTCGATGATCCGAGGCTCGATCCGACGGGGTAGGAGTGGCGAATTCACGCCGGAATTATACCGTAAAATCCGGAACGAAGTCTCGTAAATTACGGAATATCAGTCCGTAAAATCCGGAATCAACCCAGCAGCTTGGCAGCCCCTCGCTCACCAATCATGATCGTCGCCGCATTGGTGTTGGCCGACACCACGCGCGGCATCACCGAGGCATCCATCACACGCAGGCCCTGAACACCGCGCACCTTCAGATCCGGGTCGACCACCGCACGGTCGTCGGATCCCATGCGGCAGGTGCTGGTCGGATGAAACACCGTGCTGCCGTAGCCGCGCGCGAAGGCCTCCAGGTCCACCGCCCCGGGCAACTTTTCCTCCACCCAGCGCTTGGCAAAACTCTTTTGCTGATAGATCTCGCGGCACATGCCCAGCCCCTCGACCAGGGTGCGCAGGTCCAGCGATTCCTTCAGGTAGTTCGTCACGATGGTCGGCGCCTGCGCCGGATCCGCGCTCTGAATGCGCACTGAGCCCCGCGAGGTCGGGCGGCACTGACACGCCGAGACCGTAAAGCCCGGGTAGTCGTGCAAGGGCGTGCCCGGCTTGTCCACCGACAGCGGCATCACATTGAACTGGATATCGGCACGGCCGTCCGTCGCCTGCGAGGTACGCGCGAAGCCGCCCACCTGCCCCGCACCCACTGTCAGCGGTCCGCGCGCGTCGAACAGCCACTGCAGCCCCATACGCGCCAGACCGATCGGGCTGCGCACCTGGTTGTTCAAGGAGATCGGGTCCTTCAGACGCACGATGGTGCGGGCCTGATAGTGGTCCTGCAGGTTCTCGCCCACTTCGGGCGCATCCTGCACCACGGGGATGCCCAGCGTGCGCAGATGATCGGCCGGGCCCACGCCCGAGAGCTGCAACAGCTGCGGAGTTTGGAGCGAACCGGCCGACAGGATCACATCGCCGTCGCAGCGGAAGGTGTGCTCCTGCCCGCCTTGCCGACACACCACACCCACCGCACGCCCCTGCTCGATCAACACGCGCGAGACCAGCACGCCGGTGCGCAGCGTCAAATTCGGATGGTTCTCCACAGGTCGCAGAAAGGCAGCCGCCGCACTGGAGCGCCAGCGTCCCTTGATCGACAGCTGGTAACGCCCGACACCGTAGTCAGTCGCACCGTTGAAGTCGGGGTTGAAAGGCAGCCCATATTCCTGCGCCGCGTCCAGCCACGCCTGGCAGCTCGGATCGTCGTTGCGTAGCTCGGACACACCCAGCTCGCCCTCGGTGCCGTGGTATTCACTGGCTGGCCCGCTAAAACCCTCGGACTGGCGAAAGAACGGCAAGACCTCGCGATACGACCAGCCGGTGGCGCCCAGGTTCGCCCAGTTGTCGTAATCGGCGTGCTGGCCGCGGATATAGATCAGGCCATTGATCGAGCTGGAGCCCCCCAAGATGCGACCGCGCGGCCAGATGATGCGGCGGTTGCCGCTCTCAGGCTGCGGCTCCACCTGAAACTGGCGAGAAAAGCGATCGTCAAAGATGGTTCGGAAATACCCCACCGGCAACTTGAGCCACAGCGAGCGGTCGGCACCGCCCGCCTCCAGCAGCAGCACACGTCGGCCCGCGCGCAGCAGCCGATTGGCCACCACGCAGCCCGCCGAGCCCGCGCCGATAACGATGTGGTCCCAGTTGCCGAGGGTATTTCCAGCCATCGATCAGCCCTTGACGTGATCGAGCAGCAGGCCCGTGTCGAAATACGTCTTCGCCGGCACCGGGTTCTGGATGCCGCCAAAGCGCGCATAGAAATCCGTCACCTGCTGCAACCAACCGTGCGCCGTGCCGTCCTGATACAGCTTGCGCCACTCGGCGGCGGTGTGGTACTTGGACGCCTTGAACTGCTCCTGCAATTCCACCAGCGGCACCTGTGCGTAGTTCTGGGCCTGGATGATCGGCAAGATCGCCGCCGAGTTCCTGATCAAATCGTCGTTGGCAGCCGCCCAGCCCTTGACCACTTGAGCCACCACGGCACGGTTCTTCTCGAAGTAGTCGGTGCGCGTCGCCCACCCGCCCACGATCGCCGACTTCGGGAAATACGCCGACGCATCCACCAGCATCTTGGCCGCCGGCACGCGCGCCTTGACCTGCATATTGAACGGCACCCACAGGGCCACCGCCGGCACGGCGCCGGAGATGAAGGAGGTCACGGCCACTGGCATGCCCTGGTTCACCAGCTCCACGTCCTTGGCCGGATCCAGGCCATTGGCGCGCAGTGCGGCGTCCAGGAACACGTGGGCGGTGGTGCCCAGGGTGGTCGCGATCTTCTTGCCTTTGAGGTCGGCCCAAGTTTTGACGCCCTGATCCTCACGGATCCACAACTGCGCGGTGGCGAACTCGATGTTGTTGATCAAGAAGGCCTTGCCCTGACCACGCGCCGGGAAGTTGGAGATCACCGCGCCGGTGGACAGCATGTCCAGGCTGCCGCCGATCATGGCGTTGAACAACTCCAGGCCGGTATTGAACTTCACCGGATCAAACTCGATGCCTTCCTTGGCCCAGTGGCCGCGATGCACGCCGGTCCACAACTGGCCGGTCACGGCCAGCGTGTCCACATAGCCCATACGGATCTTGGTGCGTTGCTGCGCGATGGCGGGCGCGCCCATCGTGGCCAGGCCGGCAGCGGCCAGGCCCATCACGACGTGGCGGCGGCGGGGTTGGAAGGTCTTGTTCATGTGTATCTCCTCGGGGGTTGGGGTGAAACTGGCTTATCCGGCGGAGGCGCCCAGCATCTGCTGCGCCTCGTATTCCGCCATCACGAGATCGCGTACATGCGCCTTGATGGCGATGAACTCGGGCGATTCATGCAGGTCCTCACGGCGCGGATAGCCGAAAGGCACTTCAATGATTTCTTTGATACGCGCAGGCCGCGCCGTCACCACCACGATGCGCGAGGCCAGGTACACGGCCTCGTCCACCGAGTGGGTGATCATCATCACGGTCTTGCCTTCGCGCTGCAGAACCTCCAGCAAGAGGTTTTGCATCTTCGAGCGCGTCTGCGCGTCCAACGCACCAAAGGGCTCGTCCATCAAGAGGAATTCGGGCTGCGCCGCATAGGCGCGCGCAATCGCCAGGCGCTGGCGCATGCCGCCCGAGAGCGTCTTGGGAAAGGCCTTGGCGAAATCGGTCAGGCCCATGAGCGCCAGGTACTTGCGGCACACCGCCTCGCGCTCGGCGGGCGGCGTCTTGCTGCTGCCCAGCTTCAGACCAAACTGGATGTTCTGTTCCACCGTGAGCCAGGGAAACACCCCATACTCCTGGAAGATCACGCCGCGATCGCGCCCGGGCCCTTGCACCGGTTGGCCATCGAGCAACACCTTTCCGTGTGTGGGCTGCACAAAGCCGGCCAACACGTTCATTAGCGTCGTCTTGCCGCAGCCCGAGGGGCCGACCACGCAAATGAACTCGTTCTCGTGGATGGACAGTGACACATCGTCCACCACCCGCAGCGGCCCGCTCTCGGTTTGGAAATCCACCGAGAGGTTTTCAAATGCAATGCGCGGCGCGTTCATTGGGCCTCCACCCGTTCTTGCCAACGGATCATGCGGCGCGTGAGCGCGCGCAGCCCCAGGTCCATGCTCAGGGCCACCACCCCGATGCACACGATGCCCACATAAATCACGTCAATCTGAAAGAACGAGCCTGCGCTTTGAATCAGCGCGCCCAGCCCCTGCTGCGCGGCGACCAGTTCGGAGGCCACCAGCGTGGCCCAGGCCACACCCAGCGCCACCCGCAGCGAGGTGAGGATGTGGGGCGTCGTCATGGGCACGATCACGCGGGTGAAGATCTCCCAGTCATTCGCGCCTAGCGTGCGCGCCACCTTGATGAAGATCGGGCTGATCTGCGAGACGCCCTCGTACATCACGATCACGCCGGCAAAGAAGCTGGCGTAAAACAGGATCACGACCTTCGCCGGCTCGTCGATGCCGAAGTACACGACCACCAGCGGAATCAGCGCGATCGGTGGCAGCGCGCGAAAGAAGTTGATCAAGGGGTCTAAGAAGGTGCGCGCGCCCTTGTACCAACCAATCAGAAAGCCCACCGGCACCGCCAGCGCGATCCCCAGCGCCACGCCCAGCGTCACGCGCTGGGTGGATTTGAGAATGTCGATGCCCAGGCGCCCGCCAAACAGCAGTTCGACCAGCTTGGACCCCACCTGACCGGGGGTAGGCATGAGACCAGGGTTCACCCACCCCGAGGTGGCCACGCCCTGCCAAAGCGCAATCAGCAGGCACCAGGGCAGCAGCAAGAAGCCGAAATGACGCAGACGGGCGACGATAGCGTTTCTCCTAATGGTGAGTTCTTTTTTAAAGATACTATAGATAGAACTTTAAAACTTAGAGGTTTTCCCGAATGCCCGTGCTGGCCTCTGGCAACCCGGTTCCACGCTATGCCCGCCTGGCGCAGTTGCTGCGTCAACGCATTGACAAGGGCATGTGGAAGCCGGGCGACCACCTGCCCCGGCTAGAAGACCTGATGCTTGAATTTGACGTCGCCCGCGTCACCGTGCGTCAGGCCGTAGCCCTGTTGGCGCAGGACGGCTGGGTCAACGTCAGTCGCGGGCGCGGCACCGTCGTCCAAGCGCGCCCCGCCCAAGACAAGACCCTGGTGCTTGAAACCTCCCTGGCCGACATGGCCGATGCCTATCGCACTGACAAGCCCACCCTCACCCTGATCGACGAGCAAATCGCCAAGCCCCCTGCCCTGCCCGCCGACT